>JANNSW010000627.1:0-13436 GCA_031403055.1 Hyphomicrobiaceae bacterium
GCGATCGAGAGGCCGGACAGACCCTGGCCGTGCGCCACGACCTCGACCGAGCCGTCGGTGGGCAGGTGCTGCTCGAACCAGCGCATATGATACTTCTCGGCCGCGCCCGAGCCGAAGATGAAGAAGCGCTCCGGCCCGGCCTTCGCCAGCGTGAAGTCGCCGATCAGCTTGCCGGCCTTGTTCAGCATGGGCGTCAGCACCATGCGGCCTTCCTTCGGCACTTTGTTCGCCAGCATATGCGAGAGCCAGGTCTCGGCATTGGCGCCGGTGATCTCGTATTTCGCGAAGGTCGAGGTCTCGGAGATGCCGACGGCGTTCCTGACCGCCTTCACCTCCGATTTCACATGCGGGAAGTCGGTCGAGCGGTGGAACGAGAACTCGTCCTTCAGGCCCGCGGGCGCGAACCACAGGGGCGCCTCCAGCCCCCAGGCGTCGCCCATGATGGCGCCGAGCTCGAGCCATTTGTGGTACATCGGCGTCGTGCGCAAGGGCCGCGCCGCCGGCAATTCCTCGTTGGGGAAGCGGACCCTGAACCGGCGGCCATAGTTCTCGCGCACCTTGACGTTGGTATAGGTACGGGTCGCCCAGTCGCCGAAGCGGGCGACGTCCATCGCCCAGACGTCCATGCCCGGATCGCCGTCGACCATCCAGTTCGAGAGCGCGAGGCCGACGCCGCCTGCCTGACTGAAACCGGCCATCACGCCGCACGCGACCCAGTAATTCTTCAAGCCGGGGATCGGACCGACGAGGGGGTTACCGTCGGGGGCGAAGGTGAAGGGGCCGTTGATGATCTGCTTGATGCCGGCCTTCTGGAACGCGGGGAAGTGGCGGAAGCCGACCTCGAGGTTCTCGGCCATCCGGTCCATGTCGTCGGGCAACAGCGTAGGGCCGAAGTCCCAGGGCGTGTCCTTGGGCGACCACGGGATGCCGTGCTTCTCGTAGGTGCCGAGCAGCATCCCGCCGCGCTCCTGGCGCATGTAGATCTCGCCGTCGAAATCGACCGCGTGCAGCACCATCTTGCCCGTCGTCTTGTTGATCTCGGCGACCTCGGGCATGTCCTCGGTGATCAGATACTGGTGCTCCATGGCGAGCACCGGCAGCTCGATGCCGACCATGCGGCCGACCTCGCGCGCCCACAGGCCGCCGGCATTGACGATGTGCTGGGCGTGGATGTTGCCCTGGTCGGTGATGACGTCCCAGCTGCCGTCGGGACGGGGCTTCGTATCCATCACGCGGGTGCGCACATGCACCTCGGCGCCGCCCTTCTTGGCCGAGCCGGCATAGGCGTGCGTCGTGCCATAGGGATCGACGTGGCCCTGGATCGGATCGTACATGGCCCCGACGAACTGGCGCTTGTCGATCAGGGGCAGCAGCTTCTCGGCCTCGTCGAGCGAGACCAGCTCGACCTGCATGCCGAGATAGCGGCCCTTGGAATGCACGCTCTTCAGCCATTCCCAGCGGGCGGGCGTCGCTGCCAGCATCAGGCCTTCGGTCATGTGCAGGCCGACCGACTGGCCGGAGATCTCCTCGATCTCCTTGTAGAGGTTGATCGTATACTGCTGCAGCTTGGCGACGTTGGGATCACCGTTGACCGTGTGCATGCCGCCCGCCGCGTGCCAGGTCGAGCCCGAGGTGAGCTCGAGGCGCTCGATCAGCACCACGTCGCGCCAGCCCCGCTTGGTCAGGTGGTAGAGCACGCTCGCGCCGACGATACCGCCGCCGATGACGACGACCTGGGCATGGGATTTCATGAGCGTCTCCCGGTATGACTGAGGGGATGGAGCAATTGGTTCGGATTGGTTTCAATCGGGCTCAATTGGTTCAGCAATCAGGGTTAAGCGACGCCGAGAGGGGCGTCAATGGGGCGGCGAGCGAGGCAGCCGCGCCTCGCCCAGCATTCGCCATGCACACGACCGCTTCCTTTGGGTCCCGTTTCCTCGCTAGCATGGACGCCACCAGCACCAGTGGAGCACCGCCATGCCGCCGACGGTCGACCTCATCATCACCAATGCCCGCATCCTCACCATGGACGGCGCAGCACCGCGCGCGGAAGCCGTCGCGGTCAAGGGCAACGAGATCCTGGCGGTCGGTGACAAGGCCGATGTCGCAAGCCTGAAGGGGCCAGGGACCCGCGTGTTCGACGCGCAAGGCGCGACCGTCACCCCCGGCCTGATCGAGAGCCACGTCCACCTCTTCATGGGTTCCGCTGAGCTCGAGAACCTCGATCTGGCGCCCGTTCAGGGGATCGACAAGCTGACGAAGGCCGTGCGCGATTTCGCCGCCAAGCGTCCGAGCCAGAAGCTCGTCTATGCCAACTCGGTCGCCTACAACGTGATCGGCGATGGGGTCTATGTGACCCGCCACGATCTCGACCAGGTGCTGCCCGACCGGCCATTCGCCATGATGGGGACCGATCATCACACCGTCTGGGCGAACACCAAGGCGCTCGAGCTCGCCGGCATCCTGCACGGCGGCGAGGTACCGACCGGCTCGGAGATCGTGCTGGGAGCCGACGGCATGGCGACGGGGGAGCTGCGCGAGCCGGGCGCCTTCCGCTATGTGCTGGCCCATACCCGTACGGCGGGCCGCGATTCGGTCGGCTTTACCGATGCAGCCGAGCCGAGCCCGCCGCCCAGCGCGGCCGAGCGCACATCCGACAGGGAACTCCTGAAGCGCGGCATGAAGTACTGCGCCGCCTATGGCTTCACCAGCGTCCACAACATGGACGGCAACTTCTACACGCTCGAGCTGTGCGAGGAGATCGACCGGGCGGGCGACTTCTGCCTCAGGGTGCAGAGCCCCTTCCACATGAAGAGCTACTTCCCGCTGTCGAAACTGACCGAGGACGCGGTCGAGATGCGCCGGCGGTTCGCCTCCGAGCGCGTCTACTCGGGGCGGGTCAAGCTCTTCATGGACGGCGTGATGGAGAACTGGACCGCGCTGACGCTGGAGGAATACCCCGACAAGCCCGGCTGCTTCGGCGATCCGAACTTTTCCGCCGAACAGTGGAACGCGATCGCGATCGAGGCTGACCGGCTCGGCCTGCAGCTCGACGTGCACGCGATCGCCGACGGCGCCCAGCGGCGCACGCTCGACGGCTTTGCGGCGGCGATCAAGGCCAACGGCCGGCGCGACAGCCGCCATCGCATCGAGCACGTGGAGGTGATCGACCCGGCCGACATTCCCCGCTTCCGCGAGCTGGGGGTGATCGCCTCGATGCAGACGACGCATGTGCCCGGCATCGTGTTTCCCGCCTGGCCCGGGATCGCACGCATCCGCGACCGCCAGCTTGCCTATGCCTATGCCTGGAGCACGTTGCGCGAGGTCTCGCCGGCCATGCCGTTTTCCAGCGACTGGCCGGTGTCCCCGATCGCGCCGATGCTCTCGTTCAAGGCCGGCATGGTGCGTGACGCCTTCAAGCCGGGCATGCCCAATCATCGGCAGACGCTGATGCAGATGATCGCCGGCTACACCAAGTACGGCGCCTACACGGAGTTCGCGGAGACGCGCAAGGGCAGGCTCGAGCCCGGCATGCTCGCCGACATCGCCGTGTTCTCGGCGGACCTGGAGCAGACCGATCCAGCGCGCCTGACCGACGTGAAGGCCGTGCTGACGGTGGCGGATGGGCGGGTGACGCACGAAGGATAGCCGTTGTAGCAGGGTCAGACCCCTTGGGCAGGATGCCGGCGGGTTTCAGCGGCGCCGGGGCCAAAGGGGTCCGACCCCGCTACTCGGCTGCGGCGAGCGCGAGCACCAGCCCGCGGCGTCGGTCCTCTTTGAGGATGAGCAGATCGCCGTTCGCGTGCGCGAGGGCAATGCTGGTCTGATCGAACGAGGTGCTCATCTTGTTGGCGGCTGTCGGCAGTGCTGTCAGCAGGGCCACGGCGGTCAAGGCTGCGATTACGGTCTTCTGCATGGGTTTGTCCTTCCTAGGTGTTCTTGTTTGTAGACCTACCATGCGCGAACCCTTACGTAGTTGCAATCCAGGGTTGTGATTGTGCTTGGCCGCAAGCAAACGCCTGGTGCGCAGATTGAATAGATTTTGTGCGAAATCGAGCAGTGGAGCACAGTGCGGCGCGCACACGAAAAACCCCCGCTGCACGGGCAGCGGGGGGCAAGGACAATCGCGGATTTGGCCGAGCGATGTTGCGCCCGGCTTCGGGATCAGTGGGTGACCACGATTCTGGTGTTGCCGGCGCCATGGGCCCGGACGAGCGAGAAGAGCCGCGCTGCATTGGAGGGGTGGAGCCGCACGCAGCCATGGGAGGCGGGCTGGCCGAGGTTCTTGATGTAGCCGGTGCCGTGGATCGCGTAGCCGCCGCGGAAGAAGATCGAGTGGGGCATCGGCGAATTGTTGTACTTGCTCGAATAATGCATGCGCTTGATGACCGTCGGCCGGTAGGAGCCGGTCGGCGTCGCATAGCCGCGGCGGGCGGTGGAAACCTTCCAGCTGTGGGCGAGCGAGCCGTTCACATAGACGTTCATGGTTTGCGAGGAGATGTCGATCTTGGCGACGACGGAGGCCTGAGCCGCCAAGGTCGAGCCGAACAGGAGTGCGATGACCGCACAGAAAAGCTTCAGAGAGCCCATTTTGCCAACCCCAGTTACGCGTTACTGATGCGATCAACCATAACGCCCAGATGCTAACTCACGGTAGATCAAAGGTGAATTCGCACTCAACGTTTGCCTCGGGCTGAAGCAAAAGCGTCACAGGCCGGGCCGGCGTCGAAGCGCGCGCCGGCGGCTTCCTTGCCCCAGACCGGCAGGGTAGGATCACGCCCATGTGCAATCTCTATTCGATGACACGTGCCCGCGAGGCCGTGCTCCGTCTCTTTGGGATCGCCGACAATCGCGCCGAGCAGATCCCGCCTCGATCGGCGATCTTTCCGGGCCATTCAGCGGCTGTCGTGCGTCTCGCCGGGGACGGCGCGCGCGAGCTCGTCGCCATGAGCTGGGGGTTCGTGCTGCCGCAACCGGGGCGGGCGCCGCGGCGGGTGACGAACGTGCGTGACGACAAGGCGCGCTCCAGCCCATTCTGGCGCGACTCCTTCCACCGGCGCCGTTGCCTGGTGCCGGCCTCCTCGTTTGCCGAGCCGCGGGAGGTGACGCCGGCGACATGGCACTGGTTTGGGCTCACCGGCGAGGAGCCGCGCCCGTTGTTTGCCTTTGCCGGCCTTTGGCGACGCCACCAGGGGGCGATCCGCAAGAATGGCGACCCGGTTGAGATCGACGTGTTCAGCTTCATGACGACACTGCCCAACGCGCTGGTCGCCACCATCAACCACGAGCGCATGCCGGTGCTGCTGACGACGCAAACCGAGTTCCAGACCTGGCTGGGCGGCTCGCCCGAGGCTGCTTTCGGGCTGGTCGAGAGTCTTGCGCCCGGACAAATGCGCATCGTCCAGGCGGGGTTGGCCAAAGAGGATCTGCTGGGGTCCTGATCGATGGGGTGGGCGGACTGGGCGCCCGGACTGGGATTGATCCGCTTCGCCGTCTATAAGCGCCTCATTCGATCAACGAGCTGGAAGCGTCGGTCATGACCAGGAAGCCCACCAAGCGCAACCCCGCCAAGCGCGGCACGAAGAGCAGCACTGCGCCGGCGCGCGCCGTCGAGCATGGTCTCTCGCCCGCCGAGTATGGCCGCGTGCTGGAGATCATGGGGCGCGAGCCCTCGCATCTGGAGCTCGGCATCTTCTCGGTGATGTGGAGCGAGCATTGCTCCTACAAGTCGTCGCGCTTCCACCTGAGGAAGCTGCCGACGGCGGGCGCCCGCGTCATCCAGGGTCCCGGCGAGAACGCGGGCGTCGTCGATTTCGGCGACGGTCATGCCGTCATCTTCAAGATGGAGAGCCACAACCATCCCTCCTTCATCGAGCCCTACCAAGGGGCCGCGACGGGGGTCGGCGGCATCATGCGCGACGTGTTCACCATGGGCGCGCGGCCGGTCGCGAACCTGAACGCGTTGCGCTTCGGCGATCCCGGGCATGCCAAGACCCGCCGGCTCGTCTCGGGCGTCGTCTTGGGGATCGGCGGCTATGGCAATTGCGTCGGCGTCCCCACCGTCGGCGGCGAGACCAATTTCGATGCCGGCTACAATGGCAACATTCTCGTCAACGCCATGTGCATCGGCCTTGCACCTGCCGGCCGCATCTTCTACTCGGCCGCCAAGGGCGTCGGGCACCCGGTCGTCTATGTGGGCTCGAAAACGGGGCGCGACGGCATCCATGGTGCGACCATGGCGTCGGCCGAGTTCGACGACAAGTCCGACGAGAAGCGACCGACCGTGCAGGTGGGCGACCCCTTCACCGAGAAGCTGCTGATCGAGGCCTGCCTCGAGCTGATGGAGAAGGACGCGATCCTGTCGATCCAGGACATGGGGGCGGCCGGGCTGACGTCATCCTCGGTCGAGATGGCCGACAAGGGCGGCGTCGGCATGACCCTCGATCTCGATCGTGTGCCCCAGCGCGAGGCCGCCATGACGGCCTATGAGATGATGCTGTCGGAATCCCAGGAGCGGATGCTGATGATCCTGCAGCCGGGCTCGGAGCAGCTGGCCAAGGGCGTCATCACCAAATGGGGGCTCGACTTCGCGGTGATCGGGGAGACGACCGACACGGGTCGCCTGATCGTGCGCCACCAGGGCGTGGTCGAAGCCGACATGCCGGTTGCCCGCCTCGCCAACTCCGCGCCGATGTACGAGCGCCCGTTCGTGCTGACCACGCCGCCCCCAACCGTCTCGCCCGACGAAGTGCCGGCGCCCGCCTCGATCACCGGCGCCTTGCGGGAGCTGATGGCCTCGCCCGACCTCTGCTCGCGCCGCTGGATCTGGGAGCAGTACGACCACATGGTGATGGCCGACACGGTCGCGCGACCGGGCGGCGATGCGGCCGTCGTGCGGATCCACGGCACGCGGAAAGGCATCGCCGCCACCTGCGATGTGACACCGCGCTATTGCGCAGCCGACCCGCGGATGGGCGGCATGCAGGCGGTTGCCGAAGCCTGGCGTAACCTGACCGCCGTCGGCGCGCTGCCGATCGCCATCACCGACAACCTGAATTTCGGCAATCCCGAGCGCCCCGAGATCATGGGCCAGCTCGTCGGCGCCATCGATGGCATGCGTGAGGCCTGCCTCGCGCTCGACTTCCCCGTCGTCTCCGGTAACGTCTCGCTCTACAACGAGACCAACGGCGTGGCGATCCCGCCGACTCCCGCGATCGGTGGTGTCGGGCTGGTCGCCGATGTCGGCCGGGTGATGGGCATCGCCTTCTCGGCCGTGCGC
This sequence comes from Hyphomicrobiaceae bacterium, assembly GCA_031403055.1. Taxonomy (GTDB): domain Bacteria; phylum Pseudomonadota; class Alphaproteobacteria; order Rhizobiales; family Hyphomicrobiaceae; genus JANNSW01. The sequence goes on from JANNSW010000627.1 coordinate 7,280, forward strand.
GATTGCGTGATCCTGATCGGCGCCAGTCGCGGGCACCTCGGCCAGTCGATCTACCACCGGCTCGCCGCCGGCCGCACCTGGGGCGCGCCGCCCCCCGTCGATCTCGGCGAGGAGCTGAAGGCAGGCAATCTCGTTCGCGCGCTGATCGGGGAAAGCAGGCTCAGGGCCGTGCATGATGTGTCCGACGGCGGCGTGCTGGTTGCCGTTGCCGAGATGGCGCTGGCGGGTGGTATCGGCGCCTGGCTCGATGCGCCGCCCTCTGGCCTGCCCGGCCACGCCTTCTGGTTCGGCGAGGATCAGGGTCGCTACGTGCTGGCCGTGCCGCCATTGCATGAGCGCGAGGTGCTGGAGCGCGCGAAGGCATTGGCGCTGCCGGCACGCGTGCTCGGGCGGACGGGCGGGGACGCGATTGCAATCGAGGGCGAGAATGCGTTGCCGCTGGTCGAGCTGCGCGCCGCGCACGAGGCGTGGTTGCCGGGCTACATGGCTGGGGCGTGAGCCGATTTGTTCCCTTTTGGTTCTTGACGGCAACCACACTCCGTGGTAGTCGGAAGTCATGGCCAACGGTACCGACGATCTGGTGCTCGAGCACCTGCGGTACATCCGCCATCAGGTCGATGCGCTGCGCGAGGACATGGGCGAGCTGAAGCTTCGCATGTCGTCCGTCGAGGGGCCTGTGGTGAGCGTGACGCGCGTAGAGCTCATCGAGCGACGTTTGGTGATTGCCGAGAGCTGACAGCCAGGAGCCAGGCGAATACGGATAGCCGTTGCGCTCGGCACCTTGGCATGTTCCTGCCCGTACGGGCCTAGCTCAAACCGGCTTCTCGTAGACCGCCGACAGCTTGTTGCCGTCGGGATCGCGGACGTAGCAGGCGTAGAAATGAGCGTGATAGGGCCTGAGACCGGGCTTGCCCTCATCGCTCCCGCCATGCTTGAGCGCCGCCCGGTGGAAGGCATCGACCGCGGCCCGGCTCGGCGCCTCGAACGCCGTCATCGAGCCGTTGCCGACACCCGCCGTCCCCTTGTCGTAGGGCGTATTCACCCAGAAGCGACAGCGCTTGTCGCCCTTCGTGCCATAGCCCGCCTCGTGCTCGAACGTCTCCAACCGCTCCAGGCCGAGCGCGGCGAGCGCCCCATCGTAGAAGCGCTGGGCGCGCGGGATATCGTTGCTGCCGACGGTGATGTAGAGAAGCATGGTGATGTCCGATCGCAAGGAGCGTGATCGACGATCCCACGGGAGCAGCCGGCTGGCAAGCACGTCATCCCCCACTCAGCACCACGCGCTCCGCCTCGACCATGGCATCGCCCGACGGGCTCACCTGGCGTCCGGTCAGCTCGATCCGGAAGCGGCCGTTCCTGCGATCGATGTGGAACAGGTTCCAACGTGCGGGCGGGTCGTGCAGCGGCGGCGTCGCGGAAGCGGCCGGAACACCGATGACGGGGATCGGACCGTCGGGCCCGGCGGCATGGGTGCGCATCGCCCTGTGGTTGTGGCCGAACACCACGAGCTCGGCGCCCTGCCGGGCGAGCATCGAGGCAAAGGCACCCGCATCGGCGAGCGCGCGGGTCGGCTTGGCAAGACCCGGCAGCGGCGGGTGATGGATGAGCACCACCCGGCACAGCCCTTCGGCCTTCAAATCAGCCAGCATTCGTCCGGCCGCCTCGATCTGCCCAGCGCCCAGACGCCCGGTCGCCATGAACACCGGCGTCGGCACGCCAGAGGATAGCGCGACAATGGCAACGTCCTGGCGCCGCCGCACGAACGGAAAGCGCGGCTCCTCGCCAACTGCGAGGGGATGATCGTCCCCACTCATCCAGGGCGACCAGCGTGTGATCCCGGGATCGCGCACCAGCCGCACATAGCAATCATGATTGCCTGGCACCACAGTGATCCGCTCTGGTGCTCCGAGCCCATTCAGCCAGCATGCGGCGGCCGCCAGCTCGGCCGGCAGCCCGATATTGGTGAGGTCGCCGCCCACGAGAATCTGGTCGGGCCGGTGCCGTTGCAAGTCCGCGATCAGCAGCGCCAGGGTGTCGGCCTGGTGCATGCGCTTGCGCCGACGGTGCCAATTGACGTAGCCGGTCAGGCGCTTCAGCGAAATGTCGAGGATCCGCGGCCGCGCGAGCGGCGCGAGATGGATGTCGGAGATGTGGGCGAGGGTTGTCATCGGTGCCGGCAACCTGCCAGATCGCGATCGAGGCTTGAAGCGGCGATTGCACGCAAGGGAAAATGCGATGGACCGGCGAACCGGGCTCAACCGGCTGATGTACATGGCGCTCAGGCCCTATTGGCGGATGCGGCGCGGGCTGACCATGGGCGCGCAGGGCGTGGTGATCGATGGCGCCGGGGGTGTGCTGCTGGTGCGTCACGGCTACCGGCCGGGCTGGCATTTCCCGGGCGGCGGGGTCGAATGGGGCGAGGCGACCGTAACGGCGATGGGCCGGGAGGTGATGGAGGAGACGGGGGTTGTCGTCACCGTGCCGCCGGTGCTGCATGGCATCTTCACCAACTTCGCGCGCTTCCCCGGCGATCATGTGGTCGTGTTCGTGGTGCGCGGCTGGGAGCGGCCGACCATCCCCGCGCCGTCGAGCGAGATCGCGGCAGCGCGCTTCTTCCCCGTCGATGGCTTGCCGGCCGATCTGGCACCGGGAGCCCGCAACCGGATCGGTGAGATTTTCGAGGGCCGGCCGCTCGCCCGCGAGTGGTGAATGCCCGAATTCTCCGATCCGCCATGCCGGCAGCCGGCTTGCGTGCGTGGCCGGCTTCGGCGAGGTTGGCATCGGTGCACAGCAACAGGAGGTCGCGATGGCGACGAAGCAAGGCTCTGCCGATCCGATCCGGTCCAAGGACCCGCTGCTGCAGCCCTTCAAGCTGAAACATCTGACCTTGCGCAACCGTATCATGAGCACCAGCCATGCTTGCGGCCTGGAGGAGGGCGGGCTGCCGAAGGAGCGCTATCAGGCCTACCACGAGGAGAAGGCCAAGGGCGGCTTGGCGCTCACCATGTTCGGCGGCTCCTCCAATGTCGCCCCCGACAGCCCCAACGTGTTCCAGCAGCTCAACGTGGGCGATGACGCCATCGTTCCCCATTTCGAGCGGTTCTCGCCGCGCATCCACGCAGCAGGCGCCGCCCTCATGTGCCAGATCACCCATCTGGGCCAGCGGGCGGATGCCTATCTCGACCACATGCTGCCGCCGATCGCCCCCTCCCACAGCCGCGAGACGCTGCATCGCAGCTTTGCGCGCGAGATGGACGAGCACGATATCCGGCGCGTGGTGAAGGCCTTCGCGGACGCGGCCTGGCGCTGCAAGGTGGGCGGGCTCGATGGGCTGGAGACGTTGGGTGGCGGGCATCTGATGGGCCAGTTCCTCTCGCCTCTGCTGAACCGGCGCACGGACCGCTATGGCGGATCGATCGAGAATCGCTGCCGCTTTCCCCTCGAGGTCTACGAGGCGATCAGGAAGCGCGTCGGCGACGACTTCATCGTCGGCTTCCGCTTCGTCGTCGATGAAGGTCACGCGGAGGGGCTCGGCTTCGAGCAGAGCCTCGAGATCGCCCGCGTGTTCGAGCGCTCCGGCCTCCTCGACTTCTGGAATGCCATCTATGGGCGCATCGACGTGGCGATCGCGCTGACGATCGACAACATGCCGGGCATGGAATCACCCATCGGGCCCTGGCTCGACAAGGCCGCTGCCTTCAAGCGCGAGGTAAAGCTGCCGGTGTTCCACGCGGCCAGGATCACGGACCTCGCGACGGCGCGTCACGCCATCGCGAACGGCCTCATCGACATGGCCGGCATGACGCGGGCTCACATCGCCGATCCCCACCTCGTCGAAAAGCTGATCCGCGGCGAGGCGGACCGCATCAGGCCATGCATCGGCGCCAACTATTGCCGCGGGCCAACGCGGCCGACCTGCATCCACAATGCCGCGACCGGGCGTGAGCTGAAGCTGCCACAGCGGATCGAGCGGTCGGCGACACCAGGCAAGAAAGTCGTGGTGGTGGGCGGCGGGCCGGCCGGGCTCGAGGCGGCTCGCGTCGCAGCCGAGCGTGGCCACGAGGTGGTGCTGATGGAAGCCGGCAACGCGCTCGGCGGGCAAATCAGGCTCGCCACCCACGGCAGCTGGCGGCGCGATCTGGCCGGCATCATCGACTGGCGGGCGGCCGAGCTCGAGCGGCTCGGCGTCGAGGTCCGGCTCAACCTCTTTGCCGAGGCTGGCGACATCGCGGCCGAGGCTCCCGACGTCGTCGTGATGGCAACGGGCGGCACACCCGACCTCGATTGGCTCGAGGGCCACGAGCATGCGACCAGCGCCTGGGACCTGATCGAGGGCAGCGTCGCCCCCGGCGATGACGTGATCGTCTATGACGGCACCGGGCGACATACCGCACTGATTGCGGCCGAGACGGTGCTGGCGGCGGGCCGGACGGCACGTCTCGTCACCCTCGACGACCACATGGGCATGGACCTGACCGGACCCGATCAGGCGGTCTGGAAGCGCCGTGCCTACGAGATCGGACTGCCGATGCAGTTCGATCTGCGGCTCGTGCGCGTCGCCCGCGAGGGCAACCGGCTGCAGGCTGTGTTCGTGAACGAGCTGACCGGCGACCAGGTGGTCGAGACGGCCGGACAGGTCGTGGTCGAGCACGGCACGGTGCCCGCCGACGAGGTTTTTCGCGCGCTGCGATCGGCCTCGGCCAACGATGGCGTCACCGACCTCGACGCGCTGATCGCCGGCCGCCCGCAACCGTCGTCGGGCCGCGGCGGCTTCGACCTCCACCGCATCGGCGACGCCGCCTCGAGCCGCAACATCCACACCGCGATCCTCGATGGGCTGCGGCTGGCGTGTGTGCTGTGAGCCCGAGGCTGCCGATCTATCATTCAGATAGCTCGTGGAGTCGGAATGACGTGCGTGGGACCTCCGGCGAGCTGCACCAGAAGCTCGGACAGACGATCGACACGTCGAGGCTGGAGCCGGTCGCCATTACGAGCCACGACCGCGACCATGTGGTGATATTGTCAGCGGGGCAGTATTCGATTCTTCCGCAGTCTGCTCGCAGGTGCAGACCGATTTGGCTGGCCAGACCGACGCCGCCTCGCCCGGTTGTGCGCTCTACTCCAGCCCCAGCTGCCGTTGCCGCCAGCGGTCGGCCTCGATCTCGGCGCGCTGGCGTTCCTCGGGCTTCAGGGCGGCGAGGAAGACATCGAGCTCGAAGTCGCTGACGCCGGCCTCGCGCGACAAGAGGTGCCACTTCCCGGCGGCGACCAGGTCCTTGCTGAAGACGACGCCACGGGCATAGAGCCGCGCCAGCCGGTTCTGGGCGATCGGATTACCCTTCTCGGCGGCGGCGAGGAAGAAATAGGCCCCACGCGCCTGATCGGGGAAGACGCCGCGGCCCTTGAAGAGGATCACCCCATATTCGAGCTGGGCGTCCATCAGTCCCTGCTCGGCGGCTTGCGAGATCCAGCGCGCGGCCTCCTCGTCGCTCTTCTCGACGCCCGCCCCGCTCGCATAGAGGGCGCCGAGGTCGTACTGGGCCTGCGCATGGCCCGATTTGGCAGCCCGCAGCAACAGCTCGGCGGCCTTTGCCATATCGGCCGGGCGGCCGACGCCCTGGGCGTAGACGAGAGCGAGGTTGTACTCGGCGACGTCGATCCCGGCGGTGGCGGCGGCCTCATACAGGTCAGCCGCCTGTTTCAGGTCGCGCGGTACGCCTGCGCCTGCGGCATAGAGATTGCCGAGCGCGAGCTTGGCGTTGGGATCGCCCAGCTCGGCGCCCTTGCGGTACCAGGCCGCTGCCGCCTTCAGGTCGCGGGCGACGCCGAGCCCCTCGGCGAGCATGCGCCCCAGCAGCGTATGGGCTGCCGGCTCGCCGGCTGCGGCGGCCTGCTGGGCAGCCTGCAGCGCTGCCGCATAGTTGCCGGCGTCAAATGCAGCGAAGGCGGGATCGTCGGCGAGGCCGGTTGGGAACGTGGCGGCCGGCGTCTCGGCTGCGCGGGCGGCTGTGGTCCAAATCCGACATTTGCCTCCGCTGGCAGCATGCGCCCGAGCAAATGTCGGACTTATGAGGACCACTGGCAACTCTATTGTTCTAGTGGAGCTTCTGAATTCGACATTTGAGCACAAGCCTAGCGGCAACCGGAACTCAAATGT
>JANNSW010000628.1:0-2146 GCA_031403055.1 Hyphomicrobiaceae bacterium
CTGATCGGGCCGGCGCCGCGCGTGGCTCCCGCCCAAGCCGACGCACGCACGGCTGCGCTGTTCCCAGCTTCCGTCCGCCTGTTGGCAGCCCTCGGCGTGTGGCCACGGCTTGCCCCACTCGCGGCGCCGCTCGAAGCGATCCGGATCGTCGACGCGACACGCTATCTGTTGAAGGCGCCAGAAACACTGCTCGAAGCCAGCGAGATCGGCCTCCAGGCCTTTGCCTGGAACATCGCCAATGCGCCGCTCGCCAGTGCTCTCTACGCGCGGGCTTGCACCCCGGAAAGCGGGATTGCGATTTTCGCCACGACCCTGGATCGGCTCGATCTGGAGGAGAGCCACGCGCTGCTGACGCTTGCCACGGGCCAGCGGATCGAGGCGCGCCTCGCTGTCGGCGCCGACGGTCAGGGCTCGTTGTGCCGGATGGCTGCCGGCATCATGACCAGGACCTGGAGCTACGACCAATCGGCGATCGTGCTCGGCTTCGATCATGGCCGGTCGCACCGAAACGTCTCGACCGAGATCCATCGCCATGCCGGGCCGTTCACCACGGTGCCGCTGCCTGGCAACCGGTCGAGCCTCGTTTGGGCCGAGCGCCCGGCCGAAGCCGAGCGGCTGATGACGCTCGCCGATGCCGAGCTGAGGGGCGAGATCGAGCACCGGCTCGAAGGCCTCCTCGGCACGATCAGCGGAATCGGAGGGCGCGGCCTGTTCGCCATGCAGGGGCTATCGGCGGACAGTTTCGCCGCGCGCCGGGTCGCCCTCGTTGGCGAGGCGGCGCACGCCTTTCCCCCGATCGGCGCCCAGGGGCTCAACCTGGGCTTTCGTGACGCTGCCGCGCTCGCCGACGTGGTCGGCGATGCGGCGCGTGCTGACGAGGACAGCGGCAGCCCGCGCGTGCTCGGCCGCTATGAGGCCTCGCGCCGCGCCGACGTGCGGCTCAGGACGGCTGCCGTCGATGCCCTCAACCGCTCGCTGATCGAGGGGCTGCTGCCCTTCCAGCTCGCGCGCGGTGCCGGCCTCCATCTGCTCAACGCGATCGGGCCGCTCAGGCGTGCCGTCATGCGCCAGGGGCTGGGAGCGCCCGCCGGCCTGCCGCGGTTGATGCGGGAGGCGACCGCCACCGGGGCTTGACGCATGCACCGCGTACCTGCGACAGGGTGATCCCCCCTCCCGATGCGGGCTCCAGATCCTTGCTGCTCGACCTGCGCCACCGCCTCGAATATCTGCTGCTGCGGCTGATCATCGGCTTTGTCCGGCTGCTCCCGCTCGATCTGGCGTGCTCCATCTCGGCCAAGGTCTGGCGGCTGGTCGCGCCCTATGGCCGGCGGCAGACACGCGCGCTCGCCAACCTCGCGATCGCCTTCCCCGAGAAGAGCCCCGCCGAGCGCAAGCGGATCGCGCTCGCCATGTGGGAGAACCTCGGCCGGGTGATGGTCGAAACCATGCAGATCGACCGGCTGCTCGCCGATGCCAGCCGCATCCAGTTCGCCGACGAGCACGTGTTCGCCCGCTACAAGGGCAAGATGGGCTCGGCCGTCGCGGTCACGCTGCACATGGGCAATTGGGAGCTGGCGGTGTGGCCGATGATGCGCTGGGGCTGGAAGCCGGCTGCGATCTACCGCCTCGTCAAGAACCCCTATGTGGATGCCTATCTGCGGGCCCAGCGCAAGGACCTGTTTCCGGGCGGCCTGCTCGCCAAGGGCAAGGCCTATGGCGACAATTCCGAAGGCCAGCGTACCGCGCGCCTGGTCATGGACTATGTGCGCCAGGGCGGGCGGCTCGGCATCGTCTCCGACCTCTACGACAAGAGTGGTCTGCCGGTGCCCTTCTTCGGCAAGCTGGCCAAGTCGACGCCGGTGCCGGCGATGATCGCGCGCCGCGTCGGCTCGCGGATCTGGATGGCGCGATGCCTCAGGATCGGCACGACATCTCGGTTCCGCCTCGACGTGAAGGAGCTGAAGGTGCCGCGCGGGGGTAATCCGGGCGAGGATATCCGGGCGATCACGGCGGCGCTGCAGGCCCAGTTCGAAGCGTGGATCCGCGAGGCGCCCGAGCAGTGGATGTGGTCGAACCGGAAGTGGGGATAGCCTATCAACCGGCGGTGCCGGAATCGGTGTTCGAGGAAACGTCTCGCGCACACACA
>JANNSW010000629.1:0-6020 GCA_031403055.1 Hyphomicrobiaceae bacterium
GAACACGCCCGTGATCCGCCCGCAGGTCAGGTCCGCATTCGCCCATGAGTTGAAGTTTGTGAAGCTGAGCCTGCTCAACATATGGCCTACCTAGAAGGGTTGGTATGGTCTGCGCATCCCCTTTGGGCAGTCGGCTCTGCCACGTGGTTGCACATCGCCATCTGCTCGGTTGCCGCTGCGAAAAACCAGCCACGGCGAGCGGCGCTCGGCGCGATGGAGCGCTCGACACCATCGCCTTCTAGCGAAATCCCATCTCGGTCGCCAGTCTGGGTCGGCACGTTGCCGGATCTTTGCTGATTTTCGACCGGATATTGCTGATCGCGCAAGGACAAGATGGCCACCACCGCGCGGCTTCCGCAGCAATGACCGCTCGAGCTCAAACCCCGCCTCTCCCACACCCTCACGCGAACCCGCCATCCACGTTGATGCATTGCCCGGTGACGTAGCTCGCCTCCTTCGAGGCGAGGAAGGCGATCACAGCAGCGACCTCGTCGGGCTCGCCGATGCGGCCGAGCGGCACCTTCTTGGGATACTGCGCCCATTCCTCCTTGGAAAGGAACGGGTTGCCATGCTCCTTGCGGATGAGGCCCGGCACCACGCAGTTGACCGTCGTGCCCTGCGGCGCCAGCTCGAGCGCGAGCGTCCTCGTCATCACCTCGAGTGCTGCCTTGGCGGCGCCGGACACGGGATAGTAGAGATAGTCGGGCCGGAACACGTGGGCGTTGTGGGTGCTGACTGTGACCACGCGGCCCTGCTCGGCTGCCTTCAGCAAGGGCATGGCACGGCGGATCATGCGGTAGAAGGCGAGCGGGATCGCCTGGAAGCAGGCTTCCGCATCGGCCTCTCCGGTCGCGAAGGCGCCCCGCACCGGAAAGCCCGCCACATGGATGAGGGCGTCGATCCGCCCGAAGGCCTGCTCGGCCCGCTCGATAATCCGGCCCGCGGCATCGGGCTCGGCGAGGTCCGCGCAGAGCCCGGTCGTCATCGCGCCCAGCGCCTCCAGCTCCCGCGCGACGGACGCGATGCCCTTCTCGTTCTCCTTGGCGTGAACCAGGATGCCGACGCCTGGAGCCGCCAGCCGGCGCGCTGTCGCTGCCCCGATACCGCTGGCCGAGCCCGTGACGATGATCCCACGCGATACCTTGCCTGCCACCCATGCCTCCTCAGCATCCCTTGCGAGCCCGTGGGAAAGCATAGTCGTCTCCGCCGGCCTTGAACACTGCCCTCGCCGTCCCCGTCGCTTCCCCGCCCCGGCTGTGGCATCATCGGCCTGTCGGCATCCGGCAGAACCAGCGACGGGGGCGTATCTCTCCATGTTCATGGGCGCGAAGATTTTCATCGGCGTCGTCTTCGGCCTGATCGGGTTGTCGTTCCTGGCAACCACAGGCACTCTGATGGCGGAGTACTGGCGGGACGGCTGGTTCTCGCTCGCGACCTTCTACAGCCACCTGTTCCTGTTCTTCCCGACCTTCGGGATCGTGGCGCTGTTCGCCTTCTTCACGCCGTCCTGCGTGTTCCTCGACATGTACTGGCGCCACGTACCCTATGGCCGGGTGCGGTTCGTGGTCGGCTTCTTCGCGGTCGTGGGCTTCGCGCTGTTGGCGGCGCACGCACTCGCATCGAGCAAGGAGCGATCGGTCTGGGAGGTGAAGCCGGGCGTGCTGCGGATGGATTCGGGCGAGCCTGCCGGCTGCATGGGCCAGGCAGGCCAGTGCGAGCGCCTCGCCATCATGACGGCCGTCGACAACGTGCGCGCCGTCAGCCAGCTCCGCATCGGCCTCTCCGACCTCGCCCGCAACTGCTCCCCCGACCCACTGATCGAGACGATCAGCGCCCCGCAGGCCGTGCGGTTCTGCTTCGCGACGACGATCTACCGCGAACGGCCGCCGCTGACCGACGACACGGTCTGCTGCACCGCGCAGCGCAAGTTCAGCGATGCGGTGAGGAGCCTGCACGCGCCCAAGGACAATCGCTCGCTGACGGGCAAGGTCCATCGCTGGCTGCTGCCCTTCAAGACGTTTTTCCTGCTGATCCTGGTTGTGATCAGCCTGATGCTCGCTGCATGGCGCAACACCATCGAGCAACACTACGCGGAGTTCCTGCGGCCGATCGAGCGCGGCGTGATGATCGGGGCGATCGCGATGCTGTTCTTCCCGGTGATGAACCACGCTTTCCTGCAGTCGGCGGTGCTGCTCTATGGCGGGGGCGAGAACTCGAGCTACCGCTGGCCGGCGCCGTTCTTCTCATTCGCCTTCGGCACCTGGGCGCTCTTGCTGGTGTTCTTCTTCTATCGCCGGCGCAACAAGGAGGTGGAGGCGCTCGGGCGCATCGGCGGCCTGATCGCGAGCGCGATCGCCATCGTCAAATACGATCTCATCATCGACTTTTTCGTCCGCATCGCGGGCACCGGCGCGGAGCCGGCCAACATCGGCATCATCGTGGTGCTCGCGCTCGCCGCGCTGGTCGGCCTCTACTACAAGACGGCGGACGAGCTCGACGCCGACGGCCCGACGCCGGAGGATGCCATCGGTCCAGCGAGCTCCGATTGAAAGGTCTTGCGATGATCACCAGCACACCCCTCTTCACCCACAGCCTGGTCGAGGTCGAACGCGGCGTCGTGGCGGGCGGGCACCGGCTCGCGGCCGAAGCCGGCGTCCGGGTGATGCAGGCGGGCGGCAATGCGATCGACGCGCTGGTCGCAGCCGCCTTCACCTCGTTCGTCGTCGAGCCGGCGTCGTGCGGCATCGGCGGCTACGGGCACATCTCGATCTATCTGGCGGGTGGCGAGCGCTTCGTCTCGATCGACGCCTATGGGCGGGCGCCGTTGCGGGCGAGCGCAGCCATGTTCGAGGCCGAGGAAAGCACGGGCCCGACCTACTATGGGCACCCCTTCAGCAAGGGCAACAAGGCCATGACGGGCCCGCTCGCGATCGCGGTGCCGGGCGCGGTTGCGGGTTTCTGCGAGGCACACGCCGCCTTCGGCCGGCTGCCGCTGCCTAGAGTATTGGAGCCCGCGATCGAGGCGGCGGAAGCCGGAACGGGCTTTACCTTCTCCGATGGCCTCTCGATCGCAGCGCGGCTCGCGGCCGGCGACCGGATCGAGGGCGAGAGCGCCCGCATGTTGTTGCCTGGAGGGCGGGCGCCGGTCACCCAATTCGGCGCCCCGGCGGGGGAGCGGTTGGATACCAGCGCGCTCGCCCGCACGTTGCAGGCGATTGCCAAGGACGGCGCGGCGGCCTTCTACTCGGGGGCGATCGCCAAGGCGCTTGGGCAAGCGATCGCCTCGCTCGGCGGCATCCTCGGCGAGCAGGATCTCGCCGCCTACCGCACCCGCAAGCTCGCCGAGCAGCCGCTCGCCTATCGTGGGCTCTCCTACATTTCTTGTTTCGACCAGGTCGCCTATGAGGCGCTGAACATTCTGGATGGCTTCGATCTGGCACGCTTCGGCGAGGACAGCGCCGAGGCTCGCCATCTCATTGCCGAGGCGCTCGCCATCGCCTTTGCCGACAGCATGCGCCATTATGGCGACCCGGATTTCGTGAAGAGCCCCGTGAAGGGCCTCGCGAGCCGCGCCTTCGCCGATATCCGCCGCAAGCTGATTGACCCGGATCGTGCGCTGCCGCGCCCGGTCGAGGCGGGTGATCCCTGGGCGTTCGAAGCCGAGGGACCCGGGTTTGAGGTGATGACGGATGCGAGATCGCTCGCACGCCGCGACGGCACCAGCCAGGTCGCGACCGCCGACGCCGAAGGCAACATGGCGAGTGTCTGCATGTCGCTCGGATCCTCCTTCGGCTCGCTGGTCTATGTGCCCGAGGTCGGCTGCTTCATGAACAACGCCATGCAGAACTACGACCCGCGCCCTGGCCTGCCGAACTCGATCGCGCCTGGCAAGATGCCGATCTTCGCCGCGCCTGCGATCGTTGCGGCACAGGGCGGTCGCGGCCGGCTCGCGGCGAGCGGCTCGGGCGGCTACCGGATCGAGACCGGCGTGCTGCACGCCATGATGAATGTCGTCGACCACGGCATGGGCGTGCAGGCCGCCGTCGACCATCCGCGCGTGCACTGCCAGGGCGGGCCGACGAGTGTCGATGTCCGCGTGCCGGGCGAGGTCATCGAGCGCCTGCGCAGCGCCGGCCACGAGGTCATCGTCGAGGCCGAGGCGCCGGGCCGCTGGCCCTTCGGGCGCGTCTGCGCGGTTACCTGGGACGAGAAGCGCAAAGTCCTATCGGGTGGCGCGGGTCCAAGCTGGCAGACGAGCGTGGCGGGGTGGTGATGTCTGCCCATCCGCGGCATGTTGCACGTAACACGTTGGCTGGGCTGGGCCTTTCGCGAAGCCCGGTAATCCATGAGCTGGGCTTCGGCCTGCTGTCGCAGATCTCAGCCCCAGCCTACCTCAGCACGAATAGACCAGCCGCCCATCCTCGAGGTCGATTGCGGGAATCTCGTCCTTCTCCGCCCAGTAGTCGTGCAGGTGCTGCCATTGCCGCCGGTCGATCCGCTTCGGCAGGAGATCGATGCTGCGCATGATGTAGCCGGCGTTGAAGCTCTTCGGGTCGACCCAGGGCAGCCGTGGCAGCTCGCGCTCGTCGGCCAGCAGCTCGGGCGTCACCATGGCGAACCCCTTCTCGCTCATGTGCTGCAGCAGCCGGCACAGGAAATCGCAGTTCATGTCGACCCGCATGGTCCAGCTCGCCCGCAGATAGCCAAACGTCCACATCAGGTTCGGCACCCCCGAGAGCATCATGCCGCGATAGTTGACTGTCCCTCCCACATCGACCGGCTGGCCGTCTTTCGTCAGTCCGATGTCACCGAGGACGCACAGATCGAATCCCGTGGCGGTGACGAGCAGATCGGCTTCGAGACGGCGGCCCGATTTGAGAACGACAGCCGTTGCGGTGAAGCGCTCGATCTCCTCGGTCACCACCGTGACCTTGCCGTCCCGGATCGCCTGGAAGAAATCGCCGCCCGGCACATAGGCGACGCGCTGCTGCCAGGGCCGGTAGGACGGGGTGAAATGGGTTGCGAGGTCATAGTCGGGTCCGAGGATGGCCTGGGCACCCGCGATCAGCTCGGCCTTGACGGCGTCGGGCTCCTCGAAGGTCCGCCGAATGAAGGTGGCCTCGTCGGCGAGCGATTTGCGTCGTGCGATCTCGTGGATCCAGGCCGGATCGATCTCGAGCCGGCGCAACTCGTCGACGAGCGGGTTGGCATTGGCCGTGGTCAGGTAGAAGGTCGGCGAGCGCTGCAACATGGTGACGGGCCCGCTCGTCTCGGCGAGCGCCGGAATGAGGGTCGCCGCCGTTGCTCCCGAGCCGATGACGATGATCGACTTGCCCGCGACGTCGAGATCGGCCGGCCAGCACTGCGGATGCACGACCTTGCCGCGATAGTCCTCGAACCCCGGCCAATCGGGCGTGTAGCCCCGCCAGTGATGATAGTAGCCTTGGCACATGGCGAGGAAGCGCGCCTTGACGTGCTGCGTCGCGCCCGCATGGGTGACGGTCAGCGACCAGGCTTGCTCCACGCTCGACCACGCCGCCGCTACGACCTTGTGCCGGTGGCGAAGATGGCGCGCGAGTTCATGCTCATCGATCACCTCGCGCAGATAGGCGAGGATCTCGGCACGTGTCGCGATCGGCGCGCCCATCCAGGGCTTGAAGCTATAGCCATAGGTGTAGAGATCGCTGTCGGAGCGCGCGCCCGGATAGCGATTGGTGAGCCAGGTGCCGCCGAACGTGTCCTGGGCGTCGAGGATGACGAAGCTCGTGCCGGGGCGTTGCCGCTGCAGGTGGCAAGCCGTGCCGATCCCGGTGATGCCGGCGCCGACGATCACGACGTCGAAAGTTTCTTGGCTCATGATCTGCTCGAAACCGCTGAGAAAGGACACCGACGACAATAACCGAATCGAATTGAAGCGTATGCAGTCCGCCCAGCCGTTTTCCCGGCCAAGCGACCAGCGGGAGCGCCGAGCCGGGACCCAGCATGAAAAGTGCCGTAGGCCCAATATGTTGCGGCTTCGC
>JANNSW010000630.1:0-2069 GCA_031403055.1 Hyphomicrobiaceae bacterium
AGCGCCTTTCGCATCGTCGCCGCCAGCCGTCTCGGCTGAGCCAGCGTTGTCGCCGGGCCGTCAGGACGCTCGGATCGTCGAGCGGCTCGAATGACCGTGAACACTCGCTGGCCCCGCCCCCCACCACCCGCTATAAACTCCCGGCAATTGAGAGATCGGGTGAGATTGGCATGGCGAACGTGGTGGTCGTCGGCTCGCAGTGGGGCGACGAGGGCAAAGGCAAGATCGTCGACTGGCTGTCGGAGCGCGCCGATATCGTCGTGCGCTTCCAGGGCGGGCACAATGCCGGCCACACGCTCGTCATCGGCGGCGTCACCTACAAGCTGTCGCTGCTGCCCTCGGGTATCGTGCGGCCGGGCAAGCTCTCGGTCATCGGCAATGGCGTGGTGGTCGATCCGTGGGCGCTCGGCAAGGAGATCGCCGAGCTGAAGGTCAAGGGCATCGCCATCAGCCGCGACAACTTGCGGATCGCCGAGAACGCGACCCTCATCCTGCCGCTGCATCGCGAGCTCGACGCGCTGCGCGAGAACGCGGCCGGGGCCGCCTCGATCGGCACCACCATGCGCGGCATCGGGCCGGCCTACGAGGACAAGGTCGGGCGCCGCGCCATCCGGGCCCAGGACCTCGCCAACCTGGCGACGCTGCCGCTGAAGGTCGACCGCACGCTCGCCCACCACAATGCGCTGCGCCGGGGTCTGGGCGTGCCCGAGATCGACAAGGCCGGCCTGCTGGCTGCGCTGGAAGCCGTCCGGGGAGAAATCCTGCCCTATGTCGACACGGTCTGGCTGCTGCTCGACCGCGAGCGCCGCGCCGGCAAGCGCATCCTGTTCGAGGGCGCGCAAGGGGCGCTGCTGGACGTCGATCACGGCACCTACCCCTATGTCACCTCGTCGAACACGGTGGCGGCCAACGCGGCGACGGGCTCGGGTGTCGGGCCCGGCGCGATCGGCTATGTGCTCGGCATCACCAAGGCTTATACGACGCGCGTCGGGCAGGGACCGTTCCCGACCGAGTTGACGGACGCGACCGGCGAGCGGCTGGGCGAGCGCGGCCGCGAGTTCGGCACGGTGACGGGCAGGAAGCGGCGTTGCGGCTGGTTCGATGCCTGCCTGGTGCGCCAAACGGCCAAGGTCGCCGGCATCGACGGCATCGCCTTCACCAAGCTCGACGTGCTCGATGGTTTTCCCGAGCTGAAGGTCTGCGTCGGCTATCGGCTCGACGGGCGCGAGATCGAGCATCTGCCCGCCGGCCAGTTCGCCCAAGCCCGCGTCGAGCCGATCTACGAGACGATGCCGGGCTGGCAAGAGTCGACCCAAGGCGCCCGCTCCTGGAGCCAGCTGCCGGCTCCTTGCATCAAATACGTGAAGCGGGTCGAGGAGCTGATCGGCGTGCCGGTCGCCCTGCTCTCGACCTCGCCCGAGCGCGACGACACCATCCTCGTCACCGACCCGTTCGCGGATTGATGACCGGGTATGGGGCTCGGCCTTCCGCGCGGCGTGCCCTTACGCGTGCCTCGAAGCGATCAAGCTCCGCCTGACTTCGCAGCTTGCGTTTGTTTCTCAGGACTGGCGTGCCAGGGTAGCAGTAAGGGTCGTGGCTGGAATCGTATGGCACGGCTTCAGGGCTTCGGCATGCCGTACTTTGCGGTGACTGCGGCGCGGCGGGCGGCATTGGAGAGACCCGCCCGATCGAATGCCTCGAGGTCGCGGCGCACAGCCCCATTCAGGTCGATTCCCTCGATGGCACTGATCTTTGCGAAGGCCACTCGGCCCAGCATGAAACGCTGACTTCCAGTTTGGCGGGGCTTGGGACGATGCTTCTGCATGCGCGAGCCATATCACGATTGGAGCCTGAGGGCACGCATTCGCCAGATCCAACAGTGGCTCAGTTTGGCTGCCGCCCGACAACACTTTTCTTGCCGGATCACTAAGGACACCGACGACAATAACCGAATCGAATTGAAGCGTATGCAGTCCGCCCAGCCGTTTTCCCGGCCAAGCGACCAGCGGGAGCGCCGAGCCGGGACCCAGCATGAAAAGTGCCGTAGGCCCAATATGTTGCGGCTTCGC
>JANNSW010000631.1:0-3568 GCA_031403055.1 Hyphomicrobiaceae bacterium
CGTCTTCATGCCGCAATGGGATTTCTTGAGCTTTCTGGCCGGGAAGGCGAAGGCCTACCCGGGCTTCAGCCTCGTCATGCAGGCGAATGTCACTGGCCTCATCGAGCAGGAAGGCCGCGTCACCGGTCTGCGCGCACAGACGCCGGAGGGCGCAATCGAGGTCGCGGCCGATCTCGTGGTCGGTTGCGACGGGCGTAGCTCCAAGGTGCGCGCCAAGGCAGGGCTCGAGGTCGAGGACCTGGGCGCGCCGATGGATGCGCTGTGGTTCCGCCTGTCACGCCAGCCCGGCGATCCCGAAGGCCCGATGGGGCGTTTCGACCGAGGCCGGATCTTCGTGATGCTCGATCGTGGCGACTACTGGCAGTGCGCCTATGTGATCCCGAAGGACGGCATCGCCTCGGTGCATGAGGCCGGGCTCGATGTTTTCCGGGAGGGCGTCGCCAAGGGCGCGTCGTTGGCCGCGAGCCGCACGCGCGAAATCGCGAGCTTCGAGGACGTGAAGCTGTTGACTGTCAAGGTGGACCGCCTGAAGCGCTGGTGGCGGCCGGGGCTCCTCTGCATCGGGGATGCCGCGCACGCGATGTCGCCGGTCGGGGGCGTCGGCATCAACCTGGCGATCCAGGACGCCGTCGCGACCGCGAACCTGCTGGCCGCGCCACTGCAGGCGGGCCATGTCAGCGACGCCGACCTGGTTGCCGTGCAACGCCGCCGCGAATGGCCGACGAAGGTCACCCAGCGGCTGCAAGTGACGGTGCAGAACCGCGTGATCGCGCCAGCGCTTGCCGGCAATAGCGGGACGTTGAAGCCGCCGCTGCTGCTGCGACTGATGGCAAGGTCGTCGCTGCTGCGCCAGATCCCGGCGCGGCTGGTGGGGCTGGGGGTGAGGCCGGAGCATGTCGCATTGTAGCGATGGAGCGATCCACCTTTGCCGCCGGGCCCGGCTGCGTTAGGCTGGTGGCTGTTCCAACCCGCAACGGCGAGCCGAATTCCCATGTCCCAATCGCAAGCCGCCCTCGAGCTGATACGCGCCTATCAGGATGAGCTGACGGCCATCCGCCGCGATCTGCATGCAAACCCCGAGCTCGGGCTCGAGGTGCATCGGACGGCTGACGTCGTCGCCAGGCATCTGGAATCATGGGGCATCGAGGTGCATCGCGGCGTCGGGGGAACCGGCGTCGTCGGCGTGCTCCGCAGGGGTAACGGGCCGCAGGCGATCGGGCTCAGAGCCGACATGGATGCGCTACCGATCGAGGAGGCGACGGGGGCCGCCTACAGCAGCCGGACATCGGGCAAGATGCACGCCTGCGGACATGACGGACATACCACGATGCTGCTGGGCACGGCACGCTATCTGGCCCAGACGCGCAACTGCAACGGCACCGTCAACTTCATTTTCCAGCCGGGCGAGGAGGGCGCAGGTGGTGCGCTCGCCATGCTCGGCGACGGCCTGTTCGAGCGGTTTCCCTGCGACACGATCTTCGGCTTGCACAACCGGCCCGGCTCGCCGGTCGGGCATTTCTCGATCACGCCGGGCACCGG
Organism: Hyphomicrobiaceae bacterium; assembly: GCA_031403055.1. Classification (GTDB taxonomy): domain Bacteria; phylum Pseudomonadota; class Alphaproteobacteria; order Rhizobiales; family Hyphomicrobiaceae; genus JANNSW01. Next base: position 1,540 of record JANNSW010000631.1, read on the forward strand.
GATGGCGGCTGGCGCCTTCTTCGACATCACGGTCACCGGCCGGGGTGCGCATGGCGCGATGCCGGAAGAGTCGGCTGATCCGGTGCTGGCGGCCTGCCAGATCGGCAGCGCGATCCAGTCGATCGTCGCGCGCAATGTACCACCGATGGACATGGCGGTCGTCAGCGTCACCCAGATTCATACGGGTGACGCCTACAACGTCATTCCGCAGACGGCGCGGATGGCGGGGACGGCGCGCGGGATGAAGCGCGAGACGATGACGACGATCGAGGCAGCGCTGAAGCGTGTCGCAACCGGCGTCGCCGCCGGGCTCGGTGCCAAGGCCGAGGTCGATTTCCGGCTGATCTTTGCCCCGCTCGTCAACGATGCGGGCGCGACACTGGCGATGGCGGATGCGGCGGCCGAGCTCGTCGGCGAGGTGAACGTCGATCGCCGGAAGCCCGCCTCCACGGCGTCGGAGGATTTCAGCTTCATGCTGGAGAAAGTACCGGGCGCCTACATCAATCTGGGGAATGGCGAAGCGAGTGCTCCCGTGCACAACTCCCGCTACGATTTCAACGACGAGTCGATCCCGTTCGGCGCGGCGCTTCTCGCGCGAGTCGTCGAGCGCCAGCTCGGGCCCGAGCCGGGCGCGGCTTAGCCGCTCGCACCGCACGGCTGGCGACCTGGGGCGCAGCCACAGGCGTCGCTTGCACGATGCCCGCAAGCGATGCCTGGACGATCCCGCTGGCACGATCGCGGTCGCCCGGACCGAGGCGCGCTGCCAGTACATCGCGTTTCGCCTGGGCCTCCCTCAGCAACGGATCGGTCGATGCCAAGTTCGTAACCGCCAGAACGAACCAACCGTACGCGGCGATTTCGTCGTTCGGCAGGATCCCCCAAGGGTTGAAGTGAAGCGCGCCGAGCCAATAGTAGCCTTCTGTTCTGCCGCCTGAGGCCGCGATCAGATAGAGACCCCGCGCAATCTCGAGCATCTGTGCCGGCGGTCCGGCTGCATCCTTGTAGAACCGGGCGAGATCGAGCACGCGAAGCGGATCGCGCATCGAGCGCGCGACCGCCAGCACGACATCCCGCTCGACCGGCAACGCGACATGGTGAGCGCTCTTGGCCGGGTCGCCGATCCAGCCCAAGGTGAGACCGATCGCTGTCGGCGCGGCAGGGCTCGCGACTGTGCCGCTGAGAACGGGCCCGCCAGATGATCCCGGGCCGGTGTCGCAGTCGGTGGTGAAGGCTGCGAGCGACCGCTTGCTCCAGTTGAGTGGATGCGGCTGTTCGTCGGTCTCATTGATCTCGCCGGCGCAGATCCGGGTGATGAAGTCGTTCATGCCCTGCGAGACAGCAATCACCGGATCGCCACGTTTCAGGTTGAGGGAGCCGGGCAAGAAGGCTTGGCCGCCCTCGACCGGCCGGTCGAGCCTGCCCACCGCCCAGTCCGTACGATAGGCTTGGCCAACATGATGACTGCTGGAAGCTCCCAGCAACAGCGAGCCCGCGGCGATTTGGTAACGCCCGTTGCCGAGCAGCGGGAAATAGCTGCAGAGCTTCGAGCTGCCGCGGCGCCCGCCCGGTTGCATCGACTTCTCGTCGACTTCGATGAAGATATGTCCGGATGTCACGAAGACATCGCTGCCCCCGAGCAGGAAGGCAGTGCCCACGCCCCATGGACAGCGGATGCGCCCGATGCCGGCGAGCAGCTCTCGCCTCCTCGCGTCGCTGAGGCCGTGCTTCTTCTGGAAGGCCTTCAGCGCCAGCGTTTCGCCTGTGCCTTTGATCCGGGGCCCGCGCTTGGCTGCTTCCGCAACCGCAATGACCAGCAAAATCGCCAGAGCCGAGGCAACGATCGACCGGAGCATGCGACCTCCCTGCCAGCTTCGATGCACCTGTCGATCCACAGGCGCCAACCGCCGCATTGCACGATCGCTGCCAAGACGGCAAGAAGCGATCCATGCCGCTGAGATCTGATGCACCTGTGATTCGCCCGCTCGCTGGCCGCAGCGCCTGGATCATCACCGATGGCAAGATCGGCATG
>JANNSW010000632.1:0-2551 GCA_031403055.1 Hyphomicrobiaceae bacterium
CCCGGCGTCGCGTTCTCCGCCGTCATCGTCGTGTTGGCCGTCATGTTCGCCGCCCTCACACTGCTCCCCGCCCTGCTCGGCTTCACCGGCCGCAACATCGACCGGTTGTCCCTCCCGCGCCGACGCCCCGCCCAGCCAACCGGCACGAACACCGACAGCTTCTGGTACCGGTGGAGCCGCACCGTGCAACATCATCCGATCATCATCGGGTTGCTCGGCGCCATTGCGCTCGGGGTGCTGATCGCACCGATCGCAGGACTGCGTCTGGGCTACCCCGATGCCGGCAACGACCCCAATGACCTCACCACTCGACGGGCCTATGACCTGATGACCGACGGCTTCGGCGCCGGCTTCAACGGCACCTTTGTGCTCGTCGCCGACCAAGGCGACGCGGCTGCTCTCAAGACGCTCGACGGTCTCCACGACACGCTCGTTGCCACCCCAGGCGTCGCCGCGATCTCGCCCCCGATCGCCGGCCCGAACGCCGACGCCGCGGTGATCGCCCTCACCCCCACGGCGAGCCCGCAGGACGAAGCGACCACCGAACTGCTCAACACGCTGCGCAACGACGTGGTCCCCGATGCACTCGCCGGCACCGACGTCAACGTGGTGATCGGGGGTATCACCGCTGCCAACGCCGACCAGAGCAACGCCATCTCATCGCGGCTGCCGATCTTCATCGCTGCAGTGATCGGGTTGTCGTTCCTGTTGCTGCTGGCGGTGTTCCGCTCGGTGCCCGTCGCGCTCAAGGCAGCCGTTCTGAACCTTCTGTCGATCATCGCCGCCTACGGCGTGGTCGCCTACGCCGCCGAGGGCGGCTGGTTCGGCGAGTTGTTCGGCATCACCACCCCCACGCCGATCCCGGCGTTCATCCCGATGATGATGTTCGCCATCCTCTTCGGGCTGTCGATGGACTACGAGGTGTTCCTCCTCTCCCGAGTCCGTGAGGAGTACCTGCGCACCGGCGACAACGCCACTGCCGTCGCCGACGGCCTCGCCGCCACCGCGAAGGTGATCACCGCCGCTGCGTTGATCATGACAGCGGTGTTCGGCGCGTTCATCCTCGACCCGCAGGTCTTCCTCAAGATCATCGGGATTGGCATGGCGTCCGCCGTCATCATCGACGCAACCATCATCCGGCTCGTTCTGGTGCCCGCAACGATGGAACTGCTCGGCGACAAGAACTGGTGGATGCCCGGATGGCTCGACCGAATCATCCCGACTCTCGACATCGAAGGCACGTCCAGTCACGTCGTCGACGTTGTGCCTGATGCCCCGGCGTCCGAATCCGAATCGGACGACGAGCTCGTCTCAGTCTGAACCGACCTGCCCGTTCCCCGGGCCTTCGGGCCCGGGGCCGACCCTCACCCGACCTCACAAGGAGCACACCATGAACACGCAAACCACCATCGCCCCCACCACCACATGGCAGCGCACCGTGCTGCGATGGATGCCGACCTTTCTCGGCTTCCCCGCCGGCGGCCTCGCCGCCAAGCTCATCGTCGGCCCCATCGACTCGGTCGGTGCCGCTCTGGCCGGCGGCGCGATCAGCGGCGCAGCCCTCGGCATCGCCCAGTGGCTCGGCTTCCGCCGTTCCGGTCTCGCACCCGAACCATGGGTTGCCGCAACCGCCGCCGGAATGGCCATCGGCCTCACCGCCGGCGCCTCCGCCGCCGACTTCGGCACCACCACCGGCGCCCTCGCCGCCCAGGGCGCGATCTGCGGCGCCATCGTCGGGACCGCCCAGGCAACGATCCTGTTCCACCGGCTCGGGCGGATCGCGGCCCTCTGGCCGGCCGCCCTCGCCGGCCTCTGGGCGCTGGGATGGACGATCACCGCAGCCGCTGGAATCGACGTCGAAGCCCAGTACACCGCGTTCGGATCGAGCGGCGCCATCGTCGTCACCGCCGCCACCTCGGTGCTGGCCATAGCGCTCACCAACTCGCGACCGGAGGTCAAGAAATGAGCCCCATCGTGAACCGCAAGCTCACCGCCATTGCCCTTATCGCTGGCGCCGTCCTCACCAACGCCGGCTTCACCGTCCTCGGCCAGGTCTTCAACTACCCCGACGTCCTCAAAGAGCCCAACCGCGTCGTGCTCGAACGGTTCCACGAACACCAAGGCAGCGTGTCGTTCTGGTTCACCGTTCTGGCGCTCTCGGCGGCACTCTTCGCGCCGATCGCCATAGGCGTCGGCAAACTGCGGTCAGACCGACACATGAGGGTCGCCGTGCCGATCGGCATCGCCGCTGCCGTCGTGCAGGTGATCGGACTGTCGCGCTGGCCGCTGCTCGTCCCGGGCTTCGCGTCCGATGTCGTCAACGGAAACGCGGCCACCGCTGCAGCCGAAGTGCGCGGCAGCTCGTTGTGCTCCAGCGCATCCCACACGGTGAAGAGGAATTGTCCGCCCGGCTTCAGCACGCGCCGCGCCTCGGAATAAGCCTTCGCCTTGTCGGGGAAGAACATCACGCCGAACTGGCACACCAGCATGTCGAAGCTGGCGTCGGGAAACGGCAGCGCCTGGGCGTCCGCCACTTTCCATTCGATCTTCG
>JANNSW010000633.1:0-10764 GCA_031403055.1 Hyphomicrobiaceae bacterium
AGCTCCAGCTTGCCCTGGTGGCGCTCGGCGAGTGCCAGATAGGGCAGCATCGGGCCGGACAGCTTACCGGTCGCCGCATCCTTGAACAGGTCGGCGTCGATCGCGGCATAACGCACTTTTCCGCTCGCTAGCGCTTCATCGAGCGCCGCCGCATCCACGACCTCGCCGCGGTCGTAGTTGATGACGATCGCCCCCTCGTTCATGCGCGCCAGCACCGAGCGTCCGACCAGGCCGGCATTGGCGTACTTGCCGGTTGCCGCATCGAGCGGGCCGAGCCCCGTATGCGGGCTGATCACGTCGGCGCCGGTGGCCGCGTCCTCGGCGGTCGGGGCGAACTCGTAGCCTTCCGACTCGATCCAGTCCTTGTGCTTCGGCCGGGCGTGGATCGCGACCTTCATGCCGAAAGCCGTCGCGATGCGCGCGAGCTCCCGCCCGATATTGCCATAGCCGACCACTGCGAGCTTCTTGCCCTCGAGCTTCTCGGTTGGGAAGTCGCGCAGATTCTTGCCCGTATCGAAATCGCCGGCGCAGACGCGGGCGTGCAGCACCCCGACCGGCAGGTCGGGGACGACCTTCAGCAGGGCCTTCATCGCCATCTGCGCCGTGGCGCGGCTGTTGAAGCTCGGCGTGTTCATGAGCGGGGCCTCGCCGCCCTCGCCATTGCCGCCGCCCCAGGAGGCCGAGCCCATGTTGCCGGTGCCGGCGCCGATGCGCACGCCACCCAGCCTGAACACCGAGGTCTTCGGCAGGAAGGTTGCCGCACAGATGATCGCGTCGAACTGCCCCTTGCCGGTCTGGGGCAGGATCTCGGCCTCGGTCGACAGATCCGGCTGGTAGAAGAAATGGATCCGGCCGGGCGCGAGCGGCTTGCCGTCCGCAATCGCTCCGTCGTGGAACACGCCGCCCTTGGCCTCGATGGTGCTCTTGACGGCGGAATGGTCGCACTGGCCCGCCCGATCGTGCTTCAGCCCGATCAGGTCGGCGATCAGCACCTTGTAGGCGCGCTTCGGGTCGTCCTTGCGCGGGCGTGTCGAGCCTTCGGCTGCAGCCTCGAAGGTGACGCCCGCCTTCGCCAGCTCCTCCTCCAACACGACGATCTTGCCGCGGTGATAGGCATAGGCGAGGTTGTCGAGCAGGGCCGTGATGTCCTCGACCGGACGGATGCCGCCGATCCAGGCGCGATAGTCGCCGGGCGTGCCGGGGAAGGCGTTGACGTAGCGTGCCACGTCGAGGCCGCGCTCGTGCTCGCCGTTGGGCCGGGTGACACCGTCGGGGCCGAGCACCTGCTTCGACCGGGCGATGATCCTGGCGTGCAGGGCAGGGTCGGTGATGCCGCGATCGGCGATCTTGAGGAGAGTGACCGCCGCGCCGCGATGCTCGGCATCGGCGACACCGAGCTCGAGCAGCGACTGTCCGGCGACCCAGTCGTTGACGGCCTGCCGGTTGGCGACCGAGCGGCGGTTGAGCTCGGCAACCGGGCCGATCCGTCTTTCGGCGCGCAGCAGCCCGAAGGTCGTCTCGGCGAAGGCGAGCGTCGAATAGGTATTGATCACGCCGCCCAGCATCTTGTCCTGAGCCGGGTCGTAGAACGGTCCGACATTGACGGTCCGCTCGCCGGTCAGCGGCCGCTTGGGATCGACCGGCGCCGCGATCTTCAGCTGGCGCGGAATGGCCCAGGACGGCTCCTTCTGGTTGCGTTCGACGAGCGCGAGCGCATCGGGCGTGAACGACACCACGAAATAGCCCGAGATACCCCCGATCGCCTTCTGGAACGGCATGAACAGGCAGCACTTCGTCATTACATCGCGCACCGTCTTCGCGCTCCAGGGCATGGCGCCGAGCATGGAGGTGGCATCGAGCACGGCATGGTGCTCCGCCGGATTGCGGTCGATCCAGGCGATCAAATTGGTGATTTCGGCCTGCGAGTACGTGGTCGCGCCCGTCGTCTCGTGGCCGACGCCGATGAAGAGCTTCACACCCATCCGCTCGAGCGCGTCAGCGGAGGGAATGCCGCCCTCGGCACCGGCGAAATGGATGCGGCTCTCGTCGCCATTGCGCGCATAGCGCTGCATCTCGACGATCTGGGCGCCCCAGGACTGCCGGAAAAAACCGCCGGCCTTGGCGGCGTCCGACTCCGGCGCCGGCGTGTCGACATAGACGTGTTGGGATGTGTCGTGCGCGGTGATCAGGTGCAGCGCACAGACTGTGAATCCCGAATGGCCGCCGCCGAGGCCGACGGCCATCTTGTTCTGCTTTGGAAACTCGAAATAGCGGTGGATCTCCCGCATCATGTCGATCAGGAACTTGTCGGCCGGATAGCCGCGATGCATCGAGCGGCCGACCTCGGCTGCCGTGAACGGACCGAGATCTCGGCCTTTGTCGTCGAGCTTGCGGTAATTCTTCTCGAGCCAGTGCTCGAACTCGAAGCGCAGCAGCCGGCTGTCGACCTCGTCGAGCGCACCGTCCGTGATCGGACCGACCCCGAAGAACTGATTGGCGGTTCGCCTGGGCGGCCCTGAGCGTGTCGCGCCGAGGGAGGCCTCGCGCTGCTGCTGCAAGTGCTCGATGCTGGTCACTCTCTGGTCCCCCGGAATTCAAGGTTGGGCGCGAGCCGCTGGCTTCCTGTCCATCGTTCGATACGACGGCAGGGGCCCGGCTGGGACCGCAGGAGGCGACATTGCGTGACGGTTTTCCGACACGGGGTCCGATCCGCTTGCATGGCTCTTGCAGGATCACCGGGTCGACCAGGCCAATCCCGGAGCACCCCTATGTCACATGCCCTGTCCGTGCCGCTTTCGGGCAACCGCGATGTCGACGCACTGCTCTGGGGAACGGCCTACACGGCACGCAGCTTCAGCTACAGCTTTCCCAGCCGGCCTTCCTACTACTACTCGAGCGAGGCTGCATTCCTCGATGGATCCGAGGCCTACTTCGTCCTCGACGAGCCGCGGCACGGGTTCCAGGAGCTCAATGCCCGCCAGATCGTCGCTGTCGAGCACGCGCTCGCCGGGATTACCGGCATCACGGCGCTCGAGTTCCGGCAGGTCGTCGAGACCGATACGACGATTGCCGATTTCCGCTTCGCCGAAAGCCGCGCGGTTGCAACCGCGCACGGGACGTTTCCGGAGAACGAGAGCTACTCGGGCGACACCTGGTTCAACCGGAGCGACTACAACCGGCCGGCCATCGGCAGCTTCGCCAACATGCAAATCCTGCATGAGATCGGCCATGGGCTCGGTCTGAAACACGCCCATGAGCGGGAGGGTTTCTCGGGCGAAGGCGTCAGCCTTGCTCCAGCGCATGACAGCCTCGAGCTCACGGTCATGACCTACCGCTCCTTCGAGCGGGGTCCGCTCGGCAGCTACACGGTTGAGGCGGGCAGCTTCCCGACCACCTACATGATGCTCGACATCCAGGCCCTGCAGCATCTATACGGCGCCAACTACGCCACGCGCTCACGCGATACCGTCTACTCGTGGTCGGAGAAATCGGGCGAGCTGGCGATCGACGGCGCGAAGCAAGGCCGGCCGGTCGAAGGCAAGGTCTTCATGACGGTGTGGGATGGCGGCGGCGAGGATACCTACGACCTCTCGCGCTACGGCAAGGCCGTCACCGTCGATCTGGCGCCCGGCGGCTGGTCGGTTTTGGCCAGGAGCCAGCTCGCCGAGCTCGGTCACGATCAGCTCGCACGCGGGAGCGTGGCGAACGCGCTCCTGTTCGAGGGCGACGAGCGCGCGCTGATCGAGCATGCGATCGGGGGCCGCGGCAACGACTGGTTGAAGGGCAATCAGGCCGACAATGTGCTCGAAGGCGGGCGCGGCAACGACCGTCTCCTGGGGCGCGGCGGCGACGACGAGCTGTTGGGCGGTCAGGGCGATGACCGCCTCGTCGGCGGCCGGGGTGCCGATGTGCTCGAAGGCGGCGCCGGCAGCGATCGTTTCGTCATCGGAGCAGTCAGCGGCATCGACCGCATCATCGATTTCACCGCGGGCCTCGACGTCCTCGATCTCAGGGCCTTCGACCTCGGCTCGCTCGCCGATCTGCAATCGATCATCACCGCCAGCCCCGATGGCGTCCGGCTCTTGCTCGACGCTGACAGCGGTGTGCTGCTCGAGCATGTGACGCTCGCCGGCTTTGCCTCGATCGACGTGGTGATCTGACGCAGCCGGCTCAGGAGCGCTCGACAGGCGCTGGAAACACCAGAATCTGCGAGCGGTCGACGCGGACGCCGACCTCGTCGCCGCGGCGAAAGCAGTGGCCGTCGCCGATGCGGGCGCGCAGGACGTCATCGACGCCTTCGACGGCAAGATCGACGACGCCGGCATCGCCCAGGAATTTCACATCGATCACCCGGCCCGCGCGGCCCTGGCCGGAGGGGCCGAGCCCGACGCTGCGCTGGCGCACGCACAGCACGACGGCCTCGCCCTCGGCCCGCCCGGGTGCTTCGACCTCGCCGAACGCCGTCATGGCCCGGCCGCCTTCGACCGTCGCGCGGATCTCGTTGATCTGGGAGAACAGGCGCGCCACGAACAGGCTGGCGGGAGCACGATAGAGCTGCTCGGCCTTACCCTCCTGCACCACGCGCCCGGCACTCAGCACGACGACGCGATCGGCCAGACGCATCGCCTCCTCGGGATCGTGGGTGACGATGAGGGCGGTTGCCCGCGTCTCGCGCAGGATGCCCAGCGTCTCCTCCTGCATCGCGGCTCGCAGTTGCACGTCGAGGCCGGAGAAAGGCTCGTCCATCAAGAGCACGCCCGGTCGCGGCGCGATCGCCCGGACCAACGCCACGCGCTGCTGCTCGCCGCCCGAGAGGATGTGGGGGAACTCGTCGGCGACGCGCGCGAGCCCGACGCGCTCCAGCAGACCGAGTGCCACGCGCTTGGCCTCGGAGCGGGGCAGCGAGGTCAGCCCGAAGGCAACGTTCTTCAGGATCGAGAGATGCGGGAACAGCGCGAAGTCCTGGAACACGAGGCCGACATTGCGCCGCTCGGGCGGCACGAAGCGTTCGGGGCCCGCGACCTCGCGTCCATCGATCAGCACCCGCCCGGCCGACGGTTTCTCGATGCCGGCAGCGATTCTGAGCAACGTGGTCTTGCCGCAGCCCGAAGGCCCGAGCAGGCACACGACCTCGGAAGGGGCGATCGCGAGCGTCACGCCCGCCAAGGCCTGCACATCGCGATAGCGCCGCTCCACGGCTTCGAAGCCGAGGCTCGCCGGGATGGTGGAGGCGGCCTTGCCGCGCGCAATGGCGGCAGGCGGGGCGCCTGTGGCTTTGGTGGCGTCCTGCGGCACGGCTGTCCCTGACTGATCGCATTCGCTCAACGAGTGCGCCATCAGGTAGCCGTGCGATGCGCCAACGGCAAGGGGCAGCACGGCCCCTCGCCATGCCCGCTCAGCCGACGCCGTCGAGATTGACCTCCGGTCGGATGCCTTCGTCGATCTCGGGCTCGGGCGCCTCGCGGCTCGGCTTTGCCTCGATCATCCTGCGGCTGGCTTCAACGATGCCGCTGCCGAGCACCAACAGCGACAGCGAGGCGATTGCAACCAGAGCGATGAAGCCGAGCTCGAACAGCTCCAGCACGAGCGGCGGCGGCAGCATACCTTCCTGGTCGGCGAACCAGGCTGCAACGAGGGCGATGCCAGACAACAGGAGCAGCAGACCCCAGATCCAGACCCAGCGACCACGGCTGCGCAAGCCGGTCGCCTCCTGCGAATCGGTCGAGCCAGAAGGCACGCTCTCCTCGATCGTGGGCTTGGCGGCTTTGGCCGCCTGCTCGATCCGGTCCCAGGTCGCTCCATCGACGACGCCGTCGCCGGGCAGCCCGTGATCCAGCTTGAAGCGCACCACCGCCATGTGGGTCGCTCGGCTGAAGTCCTCGTCCATCCGGAAGCCGTCATAGCCTGCACGGGCCAGTAGCTGCTTCAGCTCGAGCACATCGCGGTTGAGATCGCCATATTCGAGCACGGGCCGCCCGCCGATCGACTCGAGGCCAGGGCCCGGCAGGCTCTCGAGCCCGCCCGGCGCCCAGATCTGCGTGGCCTTCGCAAAGCGCGCCTTGCGGTCGGGCAGACCGTTGTGCCCGCCATTGATGCCCTTGGTGATGCGCTCGATGTTGTTCCCGTCGGCATGGGTGTTGAGCTTGCGGCTGTTCCAGAAGTCGGCCGCGGTCATCAGGGCGTACTCGGGCTGGCCGGCGAGATCGGGATTGTTCTCGAAATCGACCCCGGTACGCTTGCTTGCCTCGTGATAGGCGGAGCGGCCGGTGATCTGCAGGAAGCCGCGGCCGCGATAGCGATAGCCGTCGCCAGGCTGGGTGTTGCCCAGATCCTTCTTCCTCGGGTTGCCGAGACCATAGACCCGCTCGGCGAACGCTTCCTTGTTGCCGACGAGACTCTGCGCCTCGCTCATCGTGATGCGAGCCGAGTGCCTGCCCGGGCCGAAGATCTCGACCATGCGCTTGGCCGAATAGTTGAGGTTCTCCTCGCTGATGGTGAAGCCGCCGCACTCGTGACCGACCTGGGCCATGAAATGGCAGAAGCGGCGGCTGTTGGCGTTGATGCCGTAGCGCGACAGCACGGCATCGCCCTTCTCGCCGAGGATCGACAGGTATTCGGGCTTGGCCTTCGGCGCGAACCGCTTCAGCGTTTCGGCGGTGAGCATGACGGCGGGCTTGGGTCCGGCCGGCGGTGGCGTTGCGGGCGTGACCGTGGCTGTTTGTGGTGGCGGCGCGGGCGAGGGTGTGGCGGGTTTCACGGGTGTTGCCGGCGGCTGCGGCTGGTAGGGCGAGGCAACGGCCGAGTTGGCATCGGGCTTCACCGGCTCGGCGGGTTTTACGCCGCCGGGCACCGGGATCGGCGTCGGGGGCATGTAGGGTGAGACGACGGCCGGGCCGGCAGCCGCCGATTTGGCGGCAGCGGCGGCAACAGCGGCGGCCGCAAGGGTTGCAGCCGTCGAGATGGCAGCCGTCGAATAGGGCGACGCGACGGCCGAGTCGGCGGGACCTGCCGCAACGGCTGCCGCGGGTGTTGCAGAGATCGTTGCTGGTGGCGCAAGGGGAGAGACGACGGCGGGGCCGCTGCCAACGGGCGCGGCTGGAATTGGCGTTGATGCCGCGGGCGGTTGCGGCTGGGCAATCGGGGCTCCGCCGCCGAACACGCCCCAGCCGAGCTTGGCGTCGAGCGCGGGAGAATAGATGCCGTCGACCGGCAGATTGCCCGCCTTTTGAATGTCGGTCAGCTTCTTCTTGGTGAAAGCCCCGAAATAGCCGCTCTCCTGGAGGCCGAGCCTCACCTGGAGGCGCTTCACCTCCTCGCCTTCCGAGCCATTGCGCAATCGACCCAGGCGCCGCTGCACCTCCGGGTCGTTGGCGCTCTTGCCGGCCTGCACCAGCGCGCCCGCGATTGCGACGTCGGCACCGGTGAAGAGCAGATAGTCGACCCGGTCGTTCTGCTTCAGCGTACGCAGGTGCTGCTGGAAGTCCCGCCAGAGGCCCGGAGCGTCCTTCTTGCCCTTGATGGTCTGACAACCGAGCGAGGAGAAGTGATCCTCGCCGTAGGCGCAATGAATATTGTCGGTCGGGACGCAATTGTCCCAGTCGTCGGCGAGGTCGAACACACGGTCGCGGGTGGACCGCATCACCGTTGCAGCGCCGTCCTCCAGCTTGTCGTTGCTCAGCCGCAGCGCCGGGAACACCGGGCGCTGATAGCTGTGCGTGCCCAGGCGGTAGATGTAGCAGCCGGTCGGCAGCATGTTGTGCTTCGTGCCCTTCAGCATGTAGCCGGACCAGGGCACGGTCGACGCTGTGTAGGCGGTGAGCTTTCCGCTCGCACGAAAGTAGTAACCGATCACGCAGCGGAATTTGCTGTGATCCGGCCGGACCTCGGAGAGCAGCAGGCGATCGACGCCCTCGAGTTTTTCCGCGCCGCGCAGCTTGGCGCCTCTGAAGCCGAACGCGAGCACGTCGTTGGTGCCCTGCGGCAGGTAGCGGTTCGCTTTGATCAGCAGCTCGAGCTCGGCCTTGCCGCACTCGAAATCGTTCCTCGGCAGATCGTCGCCACCATCGACCAGCAGGTGGCTGTAGCAGGGCGAGGAGCGGTCGTTGGGAGCCCAGGCAACGCTGACCGCTTCGAGCCCTTCGAGGCTCGGCGCCTCGAAGATGTCGGGGAAGTAATCCTCCTCCTCGGGTCCCGCGGTCCCCACCGACTCGAGGCCCGCGACTTCCGGCCGGCCCATGATGGCGCCGGGCGGACGATCAGCCATTTCCGCGACGCCAGGGCCGTTTGAAGTATCCGGCGCCGTCCGAGAATTTTGGGACATGGAGCTCCCCCGTACTTGTTGATCAACCGACGATCGACCATAGTCGCCAGCTTGCAAGGCAGCAAGCCGCGCGAGTATGTCGATAGTCCGATTGTCTCGGTACGGGTATTACCGGGTTGGCGACCGGGCAGGCTGTCGGCAGGTCAGCGAACGGCGAGCCGCCAGGCTCACCGTTCGCCCTCACTGCATATCCCGCTCAGTTCGCCAGCCTGAGCGCACTCAGTGCCCCGCCGATCGACTTGAAGGTGGCGCGGAGAGCGTCGCCATTGTCGGCGGAGAAGAAATGCGCTGGCGATGTCGCACAGGCGAGCAGTGTAGCTTCTGCCTCCGCCGGTGCCTTGAAAGCGATCGTGTAGACGATGACGTTCTGTGCCTTCATCTCGGTACACAGCCTGAGCGCTGCGTCAGCGGAAACGTCGTGATTGTAGGCGGTGTTGAAGATGCCGTCCGTCATGAAAATGACCGCTTTGGTCAGATTGGGCGCGTCGTAAGCCTTGGGAACGCTTGCCGCCGGCCAGACGCCGCTCCAATTCGGCGAGAGCAGATACCATCCCCAGGCCGCGCCGAGATGACCTGCGGTCCAACCATCGGGGTTGAAGCTGTCCATCGTCGTCTTCAGCAGCGTCTTGCTGTTGCTGAGCGGGAGAATGACCGCGTCCGGGCATTTGTAGCTGTCGACGGACCCCAACGGATCGATGTTGGCAGGGCGAGAACCAACCGGATCAGCGGTGGCGCCAAAAAACTTGCCCGGCCCGGGTGCTGTGTCATTGTAGGCGTGCCCGTAGTTGGTCCGTTCATAGACGCATCCGTCGGTGCTAACTCCGTCAGAGGTGGCCGCTGCGTAAGCGCCGACATTGACGGAAGCCGAGTAGGGCGCCAGCGCCAGCCTCACATGGGGGTTGAAATCCTGCTCCAGCACGATATCGACAAGATCTTTCGCGGCAAGCTTCAAGCTGTCCATCTTGCCTTCGTCGCCCATCGAGCCAGTCACATCCAGCACGAGCGAGATCTCGACGTCACGGATCTTGTACATGGCCGTCACCGAGCGGGTCATGGCGATCTGCTTGCGATCGAGCACTTGCGTGAACGTCGTGGGCATCTTCAGGCTGACGGTCGTCTTGACTTTGCCGGCAGCCTTGTCGATGTCAGCCTGGAAGTTGCTCCATTCCACCCCGCCACCCTCGTTCTCCAGATGAGCGGCGAACATGCTCTTGGCGAGCTCGGCCGCCTCGGCCTCGGTCACATCGTTCTCGGCCATGGCTTTGGCCGCGGCGAGGGACGCGCTGTCGAGCGCCGCAGTGACGAGCCCCGAGAGCCGGACGGCACGGCCGGTGTCGATGGCGACGCCGATGCCGAACAGCACGACCAGGATGCAGATCGCGAAGATGATGGCGATCGTGCCGCGCTCGTCGCCGGAAAGGCGGCGTATTTGACTGGTGAGTAAGAACATCTGGACGCCCCCGGACCATGCCTGTTTCGTGTCCGGAAAGGCTATTCGTGGGGCACGAATATTCCCTTAAGCTTACGGGTTCGTGTCGCTGGTCCGGGTGCGGTCATCGGAATCGGGACTAACGATTGGTTGTGGATCGTGCCGATCGGGCGGCGGATTGCTCACCGGCACGAGCGCAGGAAGCCGCGATCGATGTGGAAGTGGTCGTGGTGCTCTTTGTTGGCGCCGGGCCCCAGTGTCACGCGGAAATAGCGGCAAGCGCCGTCATGGATGGCGTGGAGGAACTTGGCCTTGGGGCCGCCGCCATTCCAGTCGCGCGCGATCACGATCGTCTCGCCATTCTCGAGGCTGAAGGCCGAGACGTCCATGGCGTTGGCGGTCGCGTGCGTGCTCAGCGTCACGCCCTTGGCCATCCACTCCAGCTGCTTGCCGAACCTGGCAAAGTTACCGCCGATGATGTTGCGGCAGGAATAGGTGCCGAAATCGGCGATGCGGGTCACGCGGCTGCCGAAAGCGCGCTGCGCCTCCGGCTGCACCACGTGGATGACCCAGAGCGCGAAGGCCGCTGCCGCCTGACAGGTGACCGGCGAGGCGCCGATCGTCGCGCCGCCGGCCTGGGCGAGCGAGACGGCGTTCACATAGCCGCAGCCCTTGGCGTCGTAGCCCACGTCGGGGACCGGTGTGATCGTGGCGTAGGGCTCGATCATGACGTTGCGGCAAAGCGCCTTGTCCTGGGCGAGCGCCGCGATGCGCCAATCGAGGAACATGCCCGAGCCCGATTGCAGATCGACTGCCGGGAACGGCGAGTACTGTGCGTCGATGTTGCCGGAGCGCAATGCGTAGAGATAGACGAAGATGAGCATCCCGAGCAGCAGGATGACCGTGTTTGGGACAAATGGGACGCGCATCCGGCTGCTCCTCGGGTTCTGGCTCGCCCGATCTTTCAGAGGCGCCGTCGTCCTTGTCAACCGAGCGCCGCCAGTGAACGGCAAAG
>JANNSW010000634.1:0-1986 GCA_031403055.1 Hyphomicrobiaceae bacterium
CCACAGGCGCCAACCGCCGCATTGCACGATCGCTGCCAAGACGGCAAGAAGCGATCCATGCCGCTGAGATCTGATGCACCTGTGATTCGCCCGCTCGCTGGCCGCAGCGCCTGGATCATCACCGATGGCAAGATCGGCATGGACGTGCAATGCCTCGGTGTCGCCAATGCGCTCGGGCTTGTGGCCACGGTGAAGCACGTGACGCCCAAGGGCGTGCATCGGGCATTGGCGCCGTGGGCGCCGGTTGCGCGAGGCGAGGGCTTCGCACGAGAGGGGTCGCCCTTCGCGCCACCGTTCCCTGATGTGGCGATTGCGACCGGGCGGCTCAGCATTCCCTATATGCGGGCGTTGCGACGGGCAGCGGGCCCACGCACCTATGCGATCGTGTTGCAGGACCCCAAGACCGGCCAGGGCATCGCCGACCTGATCTGGGTGCCCGAGCACGACCGGCGGCGCGGCGTAAACATCGTCACCACCCTGACGGCGCCGCACAGCTTCACGCCGGAGCGGTTGGCCGGATTGCGCGCGGAGCTGCCCGCCGGGATCGCGGCGCTGCCGCGACCACGCTTTGCCATCATCCTCGGGGGGCCTAGCGGGGCCTATCGCTATGGCGAGGCGACGGCGGCCAGGCTCGGCCGGTCGCTCGCCGCGCTCGCCCCCGATGCCGGCAGCTTCCTCGTCACCCCGTCACGCCGCACGCCACCCGACATCATGGCTGCGGTCGAGCTGGCCACACGGGATCGCCCGCGCCTGATCTGGGACGGAACGGGGGCCAATCCCTACCCCCAGATGCTGGCGCATGCCGATGTGCTGATCGTGCCGGCCGACTCGGTCAACATGACCGGGGAAGCCTGCGCCACCGGCCGGCCGGTGCTGGTGTTCGAGCCGGACGGGGGGTCCTCCAAGTTTGCGCGGTTTCACGACGCATTGCGTCGTTATGGCGCGACGCGGCGGCTGCGGGAGCACAGTTCCGGCCCTATAGACTGGCGCTATGAACCGCTCGATTCCGCGCGCATCATCGCCGCCGAGGTCGAGCAGCGATGGATGCGGCGCCAGCATCTCCTGCCCGGCCTTTGGCCGAGGGAGCGCTAGCTCCGCCATCTGCCGCATGGCAACAGCAAGAAGACCATGGGAGCATCGATGGCCCTCCTCGATATCGACCGGCTGGAAGCCGCGAAACTGCAGAACGAGCCTTACGAGTACGTGATCATCCCGGGCTTCCTGTCGCCGGACAAGCTGCGCAACGTCGTCGCCAACTACCCGAAGTTGCAGGGTGGATCCTACCCGCTCGAGGACGTGCCGATGACGGCCGTGTTGAAGGAGCTGATCGAAGAGCTCGATGGACCCGCTTTCGAGCAGGCGATCGAGAGGAAGTTCGGGGTCGAGCTGGCAGGGCGCCCGAAAATGTACTCGCTGCGAGGCTATTGCCGCTCCGGTGACGGCAAGATCCATACGGATTCCAAGGACAAGATCATCACGGTGCTGCTCTACCTCAATGACGATTGGGGCGCGGGAGGCGGCCGGTTGCGGGTCCTGCGGTCAGGAACCGATCTCAACGACTACGCGGCGGAAGTGCCCCCGGACAACGGCACGTTGTTGATTTTCAAACGCTCGGAGAATTCCTGGCACGGTCACGAATCGTTCGAGGGTCAGCGCCGCTCGATCCAGATGAACTGGATGGTTTCCGAAGGTAAGCGCGGCTTCCACAAGATCCGCCATCATATCTCGGCCAAGCTGAAGAAGCTGATGGCGGCATAGGGGCGGTGCGGCCGACGCTCGGCGCAAGACCCCGGCTCGCGGGAGATGACGCACGGATTGGCTCGTGCCGCGGCGTGCGGCTGCTATACTGGTTGGCATGACGACCTCCGACCCCGTCCTGAAAAAGTTCCGTGCCGCGCTGACCGAGCGCTACGGTGACCGCATCGAGCGTGTCGTGCTGTTTGGCTCGCGCGCGCGCGGCGACGCTCGGCCGGACAGCGACTACGA
>JANNSW010000635.1:0-6276 GCA_031403055.1 Hyphomicrobiaceae bacterium
CGAGCAGCACTACCTGGAGACGTTCGCGGCCTCGAAGGGCTCGATCATCGTGGTCGCCGAGGACGCGGGCGAGATCGTCGGCGCCTCGACTGGCGCTCCCATGCTGGAGCATGCCGACGCGGTCGCGGCGCCGTTCCGGGCCAAAGGCTATGATCTCGACCGGATCTTCTATTTCGGGGAATCCGTGCTGCTTGCTTCCCACCGGGGCCGCGGCATCGGGCATTCCTTCTTCGATCATCGCGAGGCGCGCGCGCGATCGCTGGGTGGGTTCACGCACACGACCTTCTGTGCCGTCGTGCGCCCGCCCGACCATTCTCTGCGGCCCGTTCACTATCAGCCGCTCGATGCCTTCTGGGGCAAGCGCGGCTATGCCAGGATCGAAGGCCTGCTGGCGGGCTTCAGCTGGAAAGACATCGACCAGCCCGAGCCCGACGAGAAACCGATGCAGTTCTGGATGCACACATTGTGAGGCGGGCGGTCTCCTTGGTCTTGGCGACGTTGCTCGCGGGGTTGACGCTGCCGGCACGCGCGGGCGAGGAGTCGATCCGTTTTCGCGACGCCTGTGCGGCCGGCGAGCGGGTGCGGGTCGTCGCCGTCGGCGATATCCTTTTTCACAAACGTCTGCAGCTGCAGGCCTACGAGAAGGGGCGTGACTTCAAGCGGTTCTTTTCCCCGCTGGCTGACTTTCTCGCGCGCGCCGACATCCTCTACGGCAATCTGGAGAGCCCTGCCGCGGCTGGCGTCGCGCTGGGCGGTGTCGCAGTGAAGGACCCGGGGCGCCGCCTCGACGGGCGGGTCTACAGCGCCGACCTCGCAACCCTCAATTTCAACATCCATCCTTCGGCCATCGACGATCTGAAGGCGGTCGGGTTCGACGTGCTCTCGACCGCCAACAACCACGCCTATGATCGCGGGCCGCTCGGCATCGATCGCACGCTGGAAGCGCTCGATGCGGCCGGCATGCCGGCGACGGGCACGAGGAAGCGCGGCGAGGTGACGAGGCCCTGGCACGTGATCACGCGAGCGCGCGGCGTCACGGTCGCCTGGCTCGCCTGCACCTACTCGCTGAACGGCCACACGGACCGGCAAGGTCAGGCCCTCTTCTGCTTCGAGGAGCAGGAGGCGGTGCTGGCCGAGATCCGTGCGCTCGCGTCCCGCACCGATGTCGATGCGGTGATCCTGGTGCCTCACTGGGGTATCGAGAGCAGCCATGTGGTCGAGCGGCGCCAGCGCGATCTCGCCCGCGAGGCGATCGAAGCCGGTGCCACGGCTGTCATCGGCACCCACCCGCACGTGCTGCAGCCCTGGGAGAGGATCGTTGCCACCGATGGCCGCGAGGGTCTCGCCGTCTACTCGACCGGCAATTTCATCTCCAACCAGCGCAAGCTGCCGGAGCGGACGGGTGTCATCGTGGTGCTCGATCTGGTGAAGGTGAGCGGCGGCAAGGCCAAGATCGCCTCGGCTGCATTCGTGCCGACCTGGGTCGAGATCGACGACAAGGGCCATCGGGTGACGGAGATGAAGGGGAGCGAGAGCGGGCAGAGCGCGGTGCTGAAGGATGCGCTGCGCCACCTGCCCGACGACAACCGCATGTCGGCGGATGCGACCTCCGACCCACAGCAAGCCTGCCCGGCAGGCGGATAGACAGCCTAGATCTGGCTGATGCCGCGCAGCCGCTCCGATCGCCGCCGCAGCATCTCGGCGCCGACCAGCAGCAGCGTCGAGAACAGCACCAGCACCGTGGCGGCAGCCGTGATGGTCGGGCTGATGATCTCGCGGATGCCGGAGAACATTTGTTTGGGCAGCGTGCGCTGCTCTGGACTTGCGATGAAGAGTGCGACAACGACCTCGTCGAACGAGGTGACGAAGGCAAAGAGCGCGCCCGAGACCATGCCCGGCAGAATGAGCGGCAGGATCACCTTCCGGAACGTCATCAGCGGTGGAGCACCGAGGCTCTGGGCGGCGCGCGCGAGCGACCAGTCGAAGCCCGTGAGCGTCGAGGTGACAGTGATGACGACGAAGGGTGTCGCAAGCACCGTGTGCGCCAGCACGAGGCCCGCAAGTGTGCCGAGAAGCTGGAAGCCGAGCCCGCCGAGCGTCGCGTAGGTGATGTAGATGGCAACCGCCGTGATGATGACGGGCACGATCATCGGCGATATCAGGATGGCGAGGATCACCGAGCGCGCCGGCAAGTTCCCGCGGCTCAAGCCCAGCGCCGCGAGCGTGCCGAGGATGGTCGAGAGGATCGTCACGATCAAGGCGAGCTTGGCGCTCAGCCAGAGCGCCGACTGCCAGCGCTCATTGCCGAAGAAGTCCCGGTACCATTGCAGCGATGTGCCCGGCATCGGATAGCTGAAATAGGGCTCCGCGTTGAACGAGAGCGGTATGATCACGAGTATGGGCGCAATGAGGAAGAGCAGCACCAGCGAGGTCAGCACGACCGTGAAGCCGTAGATCACCTTCTCCGACGTGATCGTGTAGGAAGGGAGAGACTGGATGGCGTCGTAGAGCACCTTGCCCATCACGATCAGAACGCCGAGACCAAGCGTGCCGACGCTCACGATTGCGGGCAGCTGGAGGAAGAGGGCAGCGCCAATGCCGAAGATGGAGAGTGCGAGACCGAGCGAATAGATCTGCTCCGAGAACCCATGCCTGGAAATCGTCATGCCGTATCGCCTCAGCCGAGCTTCACTTTGTCGATGCCGACAAGCTTGTTGTAGATGAAGTAGAGGATGAGCGTTGAGAACAGCAGCACGGCGCCGAGCGCGCTCGCTTTGCCCCAGTTGTTCTCCTGGTTCATGGCACTCGCGATCACCCCCGACATCATCTGGTCGGCAGGTCCGCCGACGAGGGCGGGCGTGATGTAGTAGCCGAGCGACAGGATGAGCGTCAGCAGGCAGCCGGCGCCGATACCCGGAAGTGTCAGCGGGAAGTAGACCCGCATGAAGGAGTAGATCGGCCCGCCGCCGAGCGAGCGGGCGGCGCGCATGTAGGCAGGCGAGATTCCCTTCATCACCGCGTAGATCGGCAGCAACGTGAAGGGAAGCTGAATGTGCGTCATCGCGATGATCGTGCCGAAACGGCTGAAGATGAGGTGCCAGGGCTCAGTCGCGATGCCGGAGGCGATGAGGGTGTCGTTGATCGGCCCGTTGTCCTGGAGCAGCACGAACCATGCCGTGGTGCGCACGAGGAGCGAAGTCCAGAAGGGCACGAGCACGAGGATGATGAGGAGGTTGGCGATGCGCTCGGGCGAGTTCGCGAGCACATAGGCGACCGGATAGCCGAGGAACAGCGTCAGCAGTGTGACCGTCACGCTGATGTAGAACGTGCGGAGGAGAATTGCGACGTAAACAGCGCGGTTCTCGGGGACGCTGACGATGTTGCCCTCAACGTCGCGCTCGTGGTCGAACACCGAAAGCACGTAGGAATCATTGAGCGTATGGCCTGTCTCTTTGATCTTCACCCAGGTCAAGATGTCGGCCCAGACCTTGTCGGCCGCGATCATCTTCTCCTTGTAGGGTGGTGAGTCGATCTTCACGACCTTTCTCCCACTCGACATGATTTTCGAGCGGATGGCATTGATCTCGTAATTGAGGCGCTTGCCGATCAGCGCGACACTCCCCGATTTTTGTGCGTCCTTGAGATCGGCGACGAGCGCGGCATAGGTTTCCTCGGTCGGCAGATCCTGCCCGTTCCAGGCCTCGAGTGCTGCAACCGTCCGCGGCATGTTCGCCGCGATCGAGGGATCGTAGACCGTCCGCGTCAGGAAGTAGACGATCGGAATTGCGAATGAGACGACAATGAACAGCAAGAGGGGGAGCACGAGCGCGAGCGCACGCATCTTGCTCCGGCGATCAGCTATTGCGAGGCGCCGCTTGAGGCTCATTCCGTCGATGACGCCGACATCTGCAACCACAGCCATCACAAGCCCTGCCGAATAGCTGAGTGAAATCAGTACATGATGAGGGGGCACAAGGCCCCCCCATCGCTAGTGTTCCAACTCATTCATTCAGTACCCAAAATGAATGGCCAGCCCACTAGGCAATTTCTTGTTTGTGTTCCCTCTTTCCATTCATTGATCCAGCTTCGCCGGAATCGAATGAATGGGAGGGAACACTAGGAAGCCAGGCGTCCTACTTCGCAAGCCAGGCGTTGAACCGCTCGGTCAGCGCCTCGCGGTTGTCGGCCCAGAACTGCGGATCGACAATCAGGACCGCCTTCATGTTTTCCGGCGCCGTCGGCAGGTTGGCAAGGACGCCCGGATTGACGTTCGGAATGGCGTCCTTGTTGGCCGGGCCATAGGCGATATGCTTGGTCTGCTCTGCCATCACCTCGGCGCCGCTCGCGAACGCCACGAACTTCATGGCTGCTTCGACGTTCGGCCCGCCCTTCGGCACGCCCCACCAATCCCAGTCGAAGCCCTGCTGATCCCAGACGATCTTGAAGGGCTTCTTGTCGGCATCGATGGCCTTCTGGATGCGGCCGTTCCAGGCGCTCGTCATGACCACCTGGCCGTCAGCGAGCAGCTGCGGCGCCTGAGCGCCGGCCTCCCACCAGACCACGTCCTTCTTGATCGTCTCGAGCTTGGCGAAGGCGCGGTCGACTCCCTCGGGCGTCGCGAGCACCTTGTAGACGTCTGCCGTCGGCACACCGTCGACGATCAGCGCCCATTCGAGATTGACGACGGGGCTCTTGTAGAGGCCGCGCTTGCCGGGAAACTTCGCGAGGTCGAACAAGTCCGCGATCGTCGATGGGCCGGGATTGAGCTTTGTCGTGTCGTAGGCATAGACCGTCGCATAGACGATGTTGGGCACGCCGCACTCGATGAGGTCGCCGCCGATGAACTTCGACTGGTCGAGGCCGAGCTTCTTCCAGTCGATCTTCTCAACGAGGCCCTCGTTGCAAGCGGCCATCATGAGGCCCGTGTCGAAGTCGATCACGTCCCAAGTGACGGATTTCGACTCGACCATGGCGCGGAGCTTGGCGGTCTCACCGTTCCACTCCTCCTCGATCATTTTGTTGCCGGCCTTCATGTAGGGCTCGAAGAACGCCTTCCTCTGGCTCTCCTGGTAGGCGCCGCCCCACGACACGACGGTGAGACTGTCACTGCCGGCAATCGCCACGGCCGGGATGGCGAGTGCCGCCACCGCTGCCGCGATCAACAATGTACGCTTCATTCTGTTTTCCTCCCTTAGAGGTCAGTTGAGCCGGTGTTCCGGCAGCTTGCCGCCACCCGATCTAGAGGAGATCGAGCGCCCGACAATCCTTGGTGCGCCAGCCGACCGTCACGGTCTGGCCGACAGCGAGAGCTTGGGTGCCTTCCTTGCTGGGTGTCTTGACCACGAAATTGTCGCTGCCCGGCACCTTGACGACGACGCGGACATGATCGCCCAGATAGATGGTCTCCGCGACCGTGCCTGCCATCCGGTTGGTCACATCGGCAGCCGTGGGGTTGATCTCGACGCGCTCGGGCCGGATCGAGATCAGTGTCTGCGAGCCGGGGCCGGCCACCCTGATCTTCAACGCCTCGACCTTCAGGCCGCCCTGAATCTCCACCGAGCAGGTCTCGCTCGTGACTGCGTCGACCTTGCCGAGCAGCTTGTTGTTCTCGCCGATGAACTGGGCGACGAAGCTGTTCTGGGGCCGCTCGTAGAGCTCGGCAGGCGTCGAGAGCTGCTGGACGACACCGTCGTTGAAGACGGCGATCCGGTTCGACATGGTGAGCGCTTCCGCCTGGTCGTGCGTCACGTAGACGACCGTCACGCCGAGCCGCTCGTGGATGTGCTTGATCTCGTACTGCATCTGCTCGCGCAACTGCTTGTCGAGTGCGCCGAGTGGCTCATCCATCAGCACCAGCTCAGGCTCGAACACGAGCGCGCGTGCGACGGCAATGCGTTGCTGCTGGCCACCCGACAATTGCGACGGGCGGCGCTTGCCCATCTGCGGCAGGCGCACGAGATCGAGCGTGCGCTTGATCTTCTCCTCGATCGCGGCCTTGCCCATGTTGCGCACCTGCAGCGGGAAAGCGAGGTTCTCCTCGACCGTCATGTGCGGAAACAGCGCGTAGTTCTGGAACACCATGCCGATGCCGCGCTTGTGCGGTGGCAGCGAGTTGATCGGCCGGCCCGACAGCGAGATCTCGCCATGGGTCGGCGCCTCGAAGCCAGCGAGCATCAGCAGCGAGGTGGTCTTGCCGGAGCCCGACGGGCCGAGCAGCGTCAGAAACTCGCCGCGTGCGATATCGAGGTTGAGGTTCTTGACGACGAGGGTCTCGCC
>JANNSW010000636.1:0-4944 GCA_031403055.1 Hyphomicrobiaceae bacterium
CCGCCGCCATCCCGCTACAAGCCCCCGATGCCTCCGCCCATCCGCCACCACCCCTCGCCCAACCTCGAGCCGCGCCGCGGCGTCGAGCGGCCCGACATGGTGATCCTCCACTACACCGGCACGCGCACCGCGGAAGAAGCGTTGCGTTGGCTCTGCTTTCCCGATTCCAAGGTCTCCTGCCATTACCTGATCGACGAGGCGGGGAGCGTCACCCAGATGGTCGAGGAAGCCAAGCGCGCCTGGCATGCGGGCGTATCGCACTGGGCCGGCGAGGACGATATCAACTCGCGCTCGGTCGGGATCGAGATCCACAATGTCGGACACGGCTTTGGCTATCCCGACTTTCCCGAGGCGCAGATGCGCGCGCTCGAGGCGCTCTGCCGCGACATCATCGGCCGCCACGCCATCGCCAAGGAGCGCGTGCTCGCCCATTCCGACGTCGCCCCGCACCGGAAGATCGATCCCGGTGAGAAATTCGACTGGCGCCGGCTCTGGCAGGCCGGGATCGGCCACTGGGTCGAACCGGTGCCGCTCGACGGCGCCAGCGGGTTTGGTCCCGGTGACAGCGGTGGCGAGATCGCCCAGGCGCAAGCGCTGCTTCTGCGCTACGGCTACGGCATCGAGCCGAGCGGCCATTTCGATCAGCGCACGCGTTTCGTCGTAGCCGCTTTCCAGCGCCATTGGCGGCCGGCGAAAGTCGATGGACGGCTCGACCCCTCGAGCGTGGCGACGCTGGAGCGTCTCCTTGCCGCGCTCTAGTGTTCTGACTCATTCACTTGGCACCCCAAATGAATGGCCAGCCCACTAGCCAACTCTTTGTTTGTGTTCCCTCTTTCCATTCATTGATCCAGCTTCGCCGGAATCGAATGAATGGGACGGAACACTAGGTTCTTGTTTCGTCGCATTTTCTTTCGGCGAGCCGGTGGCCACTTCGTCGGAAAATGCTCTAACAGGCGTGAAGTCGGCTACCACTCCACCATCGCCCTGCGAGAAAGCCGAGCCATGTCACCCCAACCCATGTCACCCATCGCGGCGCTGATCCTCGTCCTCCTGTGTGCGATCTGGGGGACGAGCCAGACCGCCATCAAGATCGCGAGCGAGGGGATCGCTCCGATCCTCAATGCCGGGCTGCGCTCGACAGCGAGCGGCGGGCTGCTGATGCTCTGGTGCCTCGCCCGCGGCATTCCCTTCTTCAAGGTGGACCGGAGGCTGCCATGGGGACTGCTGCTGGGACTGCTGTTCAGCGTGGAGTTCATCGCCGCCTATCAGGGCATCGCCCTGACGGATGCCTCACGCGGCGTCCTCTTCATCTTCATCAGCCCGTTCGTCACGGCGATCGGCGCGCACTTCCTGGCGCCGGGCGAGCGGCTGACGCTCGTCCGGGTGCTCGGCCTCCTCGTCGCCTTCGCCGGGCTCGTCGTCGCATTTGCCGATGGCCTGTCGGCGCCGCGGCCCGGCCAGGTCTGGGGAGACGTGCTGTGTCTCACCTATGGCGTGCTGTGGGGCCTCGACACGCTCATGATGAAAGTGAGCCCGCTGAAGGAAGTTACGTCCGAGCGGGCGCTGTTCTATGCGCTCGCCGTGTCGGCGGTGCTGCTGCCCTTGGCGTCATGGGCGCAGGGCGAGAGCTGGGCGATCGAGGCAACGCCACGCGTGCTCGGCGCCTTTGCCTACACGGCCGTGGTCGTCTCCTTCTTCAGCTACGTCGTCTTCATCTGGTTCATCCGCCGGTTCGCCGCGACCTCGTTTGGCGCCTTCATGTTCCTGTCGCCTGTGTTCGGCGTGATCACGGCCGCGCTGGTGCTCGGCGAGCCGCTGTCGGCGAGCCTCGTTGCGGCTCTAGCGCTGATCGCGGCGGGGATATTCCTCGTCAACCGAAACTAGAGCCGTGGGCGCTCTAGGCCTTGACGATACCGCGGTAGATTTCCGTGAGCGGGAGCGAGATGCCGACGGCGCTCAGCGCGATCGAGGCACCGATGCCGGCAATCTCGGTCGGCTCCGCCTGGAACGGCCGCTCGCTCCGATCCTCGCGCTGCCAGACCCAGCACTGCGCCGCGTCCTGGCTCGCGACAATGTAGGCCTCGAGCGAAGCAAGGCTCATGTACTCGGCCGCCTTCACCCGGAAGTCGTCATCCGCGGAGGAGGGGGATAGGACCTCGACGAGAATGACGGGCTCATCGGTCGAGAGTGCCTTGCCGTCATGGGGCGCGCGGGCGACAAGCACGTCGGGGAACCGTGTGTTGCTGCCGACATCGACCGCGAGGTCGCCGGTGAGGATCGACCATTCCTCGTCATCGAGGAGCAGGCTGAGCTGCTTCACGAACCGCGCGGCAATCCGCGAATGATCCCACGTTCCGCCTTGCTGCATGACGACGCGCCCCCCGACCAGCTCACACCGCCTCGGCTGAGACTGTATCCAATCGAGGAAGGTGGCCTGGTCCATCCTGAGATCGAGTGGGGCGTTCACGTCGTTGCATCCTCGCGGTTTTGGCTCTTGACAATAGGTGCTGGCACCGCGGGGCGCAAACGGAAACGCCGAATCGCTCCCTCAATACCTCCGCTCGAACAGCCCACGCCGCGCATACACCGCCGCCGCCGCCTCGACGAAGGCGGCCATGCGCACGGGCAAGGTGTCAGGCACCCTGAAAGGCGCCTGACACCACAAATCAGTCGGCTGCTGCTGCAGCGACCGCCCATCGCCGCTGTCCTCGAGCTGCCAGACCCAGCACGGCGGTTGCGCCAATGCAATTGCACTCGTTTCAATCAACGTTTCTCGATTTTTTTCTTGATGTTCCTGGATCTCTATGTTGATGAAATATTGCAACTATCCGTATTTCTTCAGCATGTATTCTGAAATACACCGAATAGGGGAAGCCCTGTACCAACGCTCGGCGAGCATCCTTCATCGCAGTCGGATAGTGAAGCGGCCCCGCTTCAATGCGCGCGAGCGTTCCTTCGATCGCATCCAGGAACTGCACTCCAAGCCCTGCTTGCTGATCCTCGTACCAAGCACGGGCCTCGCGGATATCGTTGGCAGCGCCGCGTCTGACGACAACCTTCGCGTTCACGACTCCGCCTCGATGCGGCGGCGCAGCTCGGCCCAGCTCTCGCCCGGGTCCATGTCCCGATCCTCCGCTGACAGTCGAGCCGCAAGCTCGTTGCGATGCCATTCGGGGATCGGCACCTGATCGGATTCGGTGACAAGAGAATCCCAGATGGCGGCTGCGATCGACAATCGCTGCTCGCGTGACAACTCCAGGATCTCGTCAAGAATAGGGTTTTCCTTCATGAGCCAAACCTACTCCGAATTGGCCGCCGGGAGAACACCGAATCTTTCACCGCACCCCCTCAATACCGCCGCTCGAACAGCCCCCGCCGCGCATACACCGCCGCCGCCTCCTCGACGAACGCCGCCATCCGCGTGGCGCCGTGCTTGTCGCGCAGCTCGGCGGCGGCGGCGAGCAGGTCCTCGGGTCCCTTGGCGCGGCCGGGGCGGAGCAGCTCGTAGATGCCCATGATGGTGGCCTGGGGCACCTCCACCAGCTCGGCCGAGCGCTCGAAATTCTCCGCGAGCGTCGGGCGACCGGCGGCGCGCGCGATCTCGGCCTGGAGCCGGAGCGCCTCGGGCGTGATGCGCAGGTCTTCCAGCGTGACGTCGCCCGCCATCACGCCATCGAGGGTCAGGTCATCGAGCCCTTTGCCGCGTCGTCCCGCGACCAGCTCGGGCCGCTTCTCGGCGATCGGATAGTCGGCGATCGAGAGCTTTGCTCGCGTCATGCCGTCCTCCCGCCGCCGGTGAAGGTAATCTCGATCTCCTCGGGCGGCGCGCCGTCCGCGGTCATCTCCGTCTCGATTGCGTAGGTGAGAGCGACACGGGCATGGTGGCGCGCGCCATTGGCCTCGCCCCGGTAGGGCACGACCACCGGCTCGGGCAGCTCGGCCCGCGCATGCGCGGCTGCGTTGCGGCCCATGCCGCGATAGTGCTCGAGCCGGGTGATCGGCGCGTTGGAGAACAGCTCGAGGTTGTTGTGGGGGAGGCGGTCCTTCTGGTGGATGACCGCCGTCCCCTTCGCCTGGATGCCGATGCCGATGCCGGAGCCGGCGAGCCGCGCGGCCGAGAGCCCGAGGAAGGAGGTGTCGGCCGTGTGCACCATGCGCACGATGCGCGGGATCGCGCCGCCGGCAACTATGCCCTCGGTCAGCTCGCGCAGCACGGCGGAGAGCGGGTGGCCCGCGAGCGTCTGGTAGAGCTTCACGCCAAACGCGGGCGAGAGGCCGATCACGACCTCGCGCGGGTCGCTGCCGGCCTTCGCCTCCCCCATGCTGCGATAGGAAACCCGCGCCTCCTCGGCAGGCCGGTGCGCGGTTTCGGCCCGCAGCACCTCCTTGCGGTCGAGCACGTTGCGAATGCCGGCGATCTCGCCGCGCCGCGCTTCGCTGAGGCGATAGC
Source organism: Hyphomicrobiaceae bacterium (assembly GCA_031403055.1). Lineage (GTDB taxonomy): Bacteria > Pseudomonadota > Alphaproteobacteria > Rhizobiales > Hyphomicrobiaceae > JANNSW01. Next base: position 4,451 of record JANNSW010000636.1, read on the forward strand.
CGGTGCCCGGACCCTGGTAGTCGTTGGGATCGTTGACGGCCGAGAGCACGCGGCCGTTGCGCACGACGGCGGAGGTCTGCAGATAGTCGCCCGAGACGCGCAGCTTGACGAGGTTGAGCAGGTGCCCGGCCTCCTCGCGAAACCCGCGCCGGGCGAGCGCCTTGATCACGTCGACCACGGTGATGCCACGCGCCTCGATCTTGCCGCTGATGACGGCGGCCTCGCGCGGGCCATAGCTGCGCGTGTCATCGGAGCCCGAGGCCGCGACCACGCTCGCCTTCATGGCGGCTGTCGGCTCGGCCAGCTCCAGCTCTTCCAGCACCGCCGACAAGGCTTCGACCGCGCGCTTGCGCAATTCGAGCTCGCGTGTCTCCTCCACTGGCGTCAATCCGCCATCCGCCTCGAAGTCGCGCTGGAGCACGAGATAGTCCTCCATCTCCTCCCCGTTCAGCAGCGACGCATTGAAGGAGTTGTCGTATTTGAGGATCGAGCCG
>JANNSW010000637.1:0-2545 GCA_031403055.1 Hyphomicrobiaceae bacterium
TCGAAGCCGACGGCAGCTATGGCGCCTACGGTGAGGAGCGGCGGACGCCACGGTTCGCCGCCTGATCGGCGACTGGACTACGATCTCGCCCGTCCCGGCCCGACGCCATGGCGCGCCGCCCAGCCGAGCCCGGCGAGCGTGCCAGCTCGCGGCCGGTACTCGCAGCCGATCCAGCCGCGATAGCCCAGGCTGTCGATCAGATCCAGCAGATAGGGATAGTTGATCTCGCCGATGTCAGGCTCATGGCGGCCCGGCACGCCCGCAATCTGGATATGCCGCACGATCGGCATCAGGCTCGTGAGGCTCCGGGCGAGGCCGCCGTCGGTCATCTGGCGATGATAGAGGTCGAGTTGCAGCCACAGATTGTCGCTCCCGACCGCTTCGATGATGCAGCGCGCCTCCTCGGCATTCGCCAGGAAGTAGCCGGGCAGGTCGATCGGATTGATCGGCTCGATCATGAGCCCGACCCGTGCGCGTGCGGCTTCGCTCGTGGCCCACCTCAGATTGGCCAGATAGGTCGCCTCGGCTTCCCGGCGCTCGAGCCCTGCAGGCATGCAGCCGGCCATCACATGGAGCCGGGGGCAGCCGAGCGCCTGGGCATAGCCGAGCGCCAGCTCGAGGCTGGCCGCGAACGCGTCGCGCCGGCCGGGCAGGATGGCGAGACCGCTTTCGCCCGCATCGCGGTCGCCGGCCGGCAGGTTGAACAAGGCCTGCTGCAGACGGTTGCGATCGAGCAGCTCCCGGATCACGGTTGCGGGATGCTCATAGGGCGAGAAGTACTCGACCGCCTCGAAGCCTGCGCTCGCTGCCGCCGCGAACCGGTCGAGGAACGGCTGCTCGGTGAAGAGCATGCCCAGATTTGCGGCAAGCCTCGGCATCGCCTTTCCACCCTTTCCCCTCAGCGGGCCTTGGCCTCGATGTCGAGCCAGCCGAAGGCGGTCGTCACCGCCCGGTCGCCTGCCCGCAGCAGCACTGTGGTCGTCGCCGATTCGACGATGGCCGGACCGGCGATCGCCTGGCCTGCTGCCAGCGCATCGAATGAATGGACCGGAACCTCCCGCCAGCCGCCCAGATGCACGCGCCGGCTACCAACCGGTGGTATGGCGCGACGCGATGCGATGCTCGGCTCCTCCGGCAGCGAGGGCAACTCGCCGACCGCCGCGATCCGCGCGTTGACGAGCACCGGCTCCTGGTCCCTGAGACAATAGGTGTAAAGCTGCTCATGACGGCGGTGGAAAGCATCCGCCATCTGGGCGGCGACGTCGGGGCCAGCCAGATCGATGCCATCGAGGGGCACATTCACCTCGAAGATCTGCTCGCCATAGCGCATGTCGGCCGATCGCAGCATGCGCACCGGCCCGCTGAAGTCGGCCGCCGCCAGCCGCGCCCGGCCTTCCGATTCCATCTCGCCAAAGAGCGCTCGCAACCGCCCGGCATCGAGCCGGCTTGCCCCGCCGATGTGGGTCCGCGCGATCTCGTAGCGCAGGTCGGATGCGAGCATGCCCCACGCCGAGAGCACGGAAGCGAGCCGCGGCACGATCACGCGCCGCAGGTCGAGCTGGCGCGCCACGTCCGTCACATGCAAGCCTGCCGCTCCCCCGAACGAGAGGATCGCGAATTTGCGCGGGTCGACGCCGCGCCGGACCGAGACCAGCCTGATGCCGTCGGCCATGCGGGTGTTGATGATGCGGTGGATGCCCTCGGCGGCCGTCATGCGGTCGACCTTCAGCGTTGCCGCCAGCCGATCGACCGCCGCTGCCGCCGCCGTGCGATCAAGCCGAGCACGGCCGCCCAGGAAACGGTCTGGATCGAGGAAGCCGAGCACGAGGTTGGCATCGGTGACCGTCGCCAGCGTGCCGCCGCGCCCATAGCAGGCCGGGCCCGGATTGGCGCCCGCGCTTTCCGGCCCCACATGCAGCACGCCGCCCGCATCGACACGGGCGATCGAGCCGCCACCCGCGCCGATGCTGGCGATGTCGAGGCTCTGCAGGGCGACCCGCTGCCCACCGAGCCGCCGGTCCGAGCTGATGGCCGCCTCGCCCCCCGCGATCAGCGAGATGTCGGTCGAGGTTCCTCCCATATCGAAGGGGATGAGCTCGCCATGGCCCAGCAGCCGGGCGGCATAGCGGCTGCCGGCAACCCCGCCCGCTGGCCCCGACAGCACGCATCCCGCCGCGAGCCTGACGGCCTCGGCGACCGTCGAGACGCCGCCATGGGAATGGATGATCAGCACCGGCGAATGGTAGCCGGCCTCGCGCAGGCGCCGCTCCAATCGGGTCAGGTAGCGCTCGAGCGCAGGCCCGACATAGGCGTTGACGACCGTCGTGCAGACGCGGTCGTACTCCTTGATCTGTGGCAGCACCTCGGCCGAGAGCGAGACATACACGGATGGCATTGCCGCACGAACGGCAGCTGCCGTCGCCTGCTCGTGGCTGGCGTCGCGCCAGCTGTGCAGGTAGCAGATGGCGACGGCTTCGACTTGCTCGGCCGCGAGCGCATCGATGGCCGCGGCGAGCGAGGCCGGATCGAGCGCGACCTCGACCCG
>JANNSW010000638.1:0-11562 GCA_031403055.1 Hyphomicrobiaceae bacterium
GCCGAGATCGTGACCTCGAGCAGATCCTGCGCGACCACGAGGACGTAGAGGTTCTCCGGGTGCTGGATGTAGCGGCTGCGTTTGATCGCGATGTACTCCTCGCTGTTGGACGGCGACAGCACCTCGGCCGCGAGCAGGAAGCGGTCCTTGTAGGAGCCACCATCGTCGTCGAGCACCACCGCCACGTCCGCGATCGGCCTGAAGCGTGGAACGCCGGGGACGAGAAGTCCGCGCTCCGTCAATGCGATGAGGTCGGGCCGTGCGGACTCGAGCCCGTCATTGATGAGGTTCGCCAGCCGCAGGCACATCCGCTGGTGGCGATCAGTTGCAGGCGTCATCATGAATGGCACCCCGTCGATCAGCTGCCAGCGCTCCTCGGGCGGTCGATACTTCTGCAGAATGACGAAGTGCTCGTCGCTCATCAGCCCGTCGCCCGCCGGGGACGCGGTCGGGACTGATGCTCTCCTGCCGGGAGCTTCTTTCAGGGACATGGCTCGGCTCATCCTGTTGCGAGCCGCAGTCTCGCATGAAGCGCTCTGTGCCTCAATCGCAATGTCCGCACCTCGCCCCGGCCCGGCCGCGGTGCTGCTCGCTTACAACGTGGCGAGAAGCCTCGCCGGATCGCGCATCGCTTCGTCGTCGACCTCCATCCATCGGCCCACCAGCTGATGCCGGAACCAGGTCGATTGGCGCTTGGCGTACTGGCGGGTCTCGGCCTTCGCCCGCTCGATCGCCGCGGACAGCGTGCGTTCACCGGCGAGATGCGCGAGCAGGGCCGGAACGCCCAGCGCCCGCATCGCCGGGAGCGCAGGGTCGAGGTCGAGCTCCCGGAGCCGGCGCACCTCGTCGAGTGCGCCCATCGCCAGCATCCGTTCGAAGCGCCGGTCGATCCGCTCGCGCAAGACCTCGCGCGCGGGAGCAACCAGCAGCCCCACCCAGCGATCGCTCGCAATCACCGGCCGGCGCGGCTCGGCCTGCCATTCGGCGAGCGGCCGGGCGGTCGCCTCCAACACTTCGAGCGCGCGCACCACGCGTTGCGCGTCGCTCGGTTGCAGCCGCCCGGCCGTCAGCGGATCACGGGTTGCCAGCATGGCGTGCAGCCGCTCGGCGGGGATGTGTTGGGCTTCCGCTCGCCAGTGATTGCGGATCGCCGCCGGGATCGGCGGCATCGCCGCGAGCCCTCGCGTCAACGCGGTGAAGTAAAGGCCGGTGCCGCCGGCCACGATCGGCACGCGCCCCTCGCCTTCGATCGCGCGGATCGCCGCCGCGACCTCCTCCGCCCAGCGTCCGGCCGAATGGGCCGTGGCCGCCGGCACATGCCCATAGAGGCGATGCGGCAGCTCGGCTTCCTCCTCGGCCGTTGGCCGGGCGGTGAGGATCGCGAGCTCTGCGTAGACTTGCATGGAATCGGCGTTCACAATCGTGCCATCGAGCGCCCGTGCCAGCGCGAGTGCCAGCGCGGATTTCCCGCTCGCGGTCGGGCCGGCGATCAGGATCGTGCGCTGCCTCGGCGTCAGCATCGATGCGCAGCTTTCGGGGCCTGAGGCGTGGGAGCGAGATCGCACCGGCCATTGCTGGCCGATGCGAGGCTCATTGTCGAGAGTTTCATCGTGTGGCGGCGCCGGCCTCACGAGAAACTCATCCTGGCATCACCCGTCAGCCCGGACGCCGCGGAAGCGCCGGAGGCGCGCGCCTCCGGCACGACCGCGGCGATCCGGGAACTTCGCCGGCAGGGCGGCGCCTGTGGCAGAGATCCCGGATCAAAGCCTGCGGCTTGGTCCGGGATGACGGGTGGATGGGTGTGTGCGAGGCGTTTCCTCGAGCACGCATTCCGGCGCAGCCGGTTGCTGGCCTAACCCGCCGCCGCGGTGTCGTTGGCGGGGTGGATGGCGCCGTTCGACTTTTGCCCGGTGTGCGGCGCCGGTGCGGGAAGTTGCCGGATCCCCGCCGCCATCCGCCGGCTGGCGCCTTCGAGACGGGACTGCTGCTCGTCCAGGCGCCGCGCGTCGCTCGACAGCCTCACCCGTCCCTCGGCAATCCCGACGAGCTGGCGCAATTGGCGGGCGAGCTGTTGGAGCGCCTCATCGCTCTGGAACGAGGCCCCTGTTGCCGTCTGGCGCAACTGCTCGACTTCGAGCCTGTCGCGGTCGAGGGCCTGCCGCTCGTCATCGAGGCCATTGGCTGCCTTGGAGCGATTGGCGGCGTCGAGCAAACGTTCGACATGCATACCGGCAAGAAACGTGACGATGATCAGGCATAGAATGACGAGACCTGCTACTGCGAGCGTTTGCGGGGAAGCATCACCCCCGATTGCGTGAATGGCGGACTGCAACGGATTGAGTTCGATCGCGTTGGCTAAGCTCATCCAGCACTCCTTGCTTCGTGTCGAAGTTCTTGGGCCGACACTCTCCCACCCAGCTCCCCGATGTGTTGCCGTTACCTTTCGCTCCTCTTCTGTCCGGGAGCCCAGTGCCGTAACGGCGACACTCGTGTTGTAGATGGTCCTCCGCTAGCGGTGTTTCAAGGCGGCGGTCGTGGAATGCTTGACGTGCGCGGATGGCGAGGAGGCTCTTGCCCCGGCCGGCTCACCCGCGCGATAACGACATCATGCCCCAACTCTCCCGCCGCCCTTGGGTACCCGAGGCATCCGAAGACCTCGTGCAGACGATCGCGCGCACCGTGGCGGCGCTGCCGGCCGAGGCGATCGAAGCCGAGATCTGCCTGGCTGCCGAGGACAGCCGGGCGATCCACGAGGACGCGTGCATCAATCTCAATCCCGCGACCAACGCCATGAACCCCAAGGCCGAGGCGATGCTGGCGCGCGGGCTCGGCTCACGCCCCTCGCTCGGCTATCCTGGCGACAAGTACGAGATGGGGCTCGAGGCGATCGAGCGGATCGAGGTGATCTGCGCGGAGCTGGCGGCCGAGGTGTTTGGCGCTCGCTATGCCGAGATCCGCGTCCCTTCGGGCGCCATTGCCAACCTCTATGCCTTCATGGCGACCTGCAAGCCGGGCGACGCCATCATCGCGCCCCCGCCCGAGATCGGCGGGCACGTCACCCACCACAGCGCGGGCGCGGCGGGGCTCTATGGGCTCGAGGTGCATGCAGCACCGGTCGAGGCCAAACGCTTCACCATCGATCTGGGAAAATTGAAGCGCCTCGCCAGCAAGGTCGAGCCGAAGCTGATCACTGTCTGCGGCTCGTTCAATCTCTGGCCCCATCCGGTGCGCGAAATCCGCGCCATCGCCGACGGGGTCGACGCGAAGGTGCTCTACGACGCGGCGCACATGTCGGGCATGATCGCGGGCCACGCCTGGCAGCAGCCGCTCGAGGAGGGCGCGCATCTGATGACGATGAGCACCTACAAGAGCCTCGGCGGGCCGCCAGCTGGCCTGGTGCTGACCAATGACGCCGGGCTCGCCGAGCGCATCGATGCGATCGCCTATCCGGGCCTCACCGCCAATTTCGACGTCGCCAAGTCGGCGGCTCTCGCCATCACCCTGCTCGACTGGAAGGTGCATGGCCGGGCCTGTGCCGCCAAGATGGCCGCGACCGCCAAGGCGCTCGGCGAGGCGCTGGTCAAGGAAGGGCTCCCGGTCCATGCCGCCGATCGCGGTGTCACCGGCTCGCATCAATTGGCGCTGGAAGCCGCGACCTGGGAGGGCGGGCACCGGGCGGCCAAGCGCCTGCGCAGAGCCAACATGCTCGCCTGCGCCATCGGGCTTCCGATCGCGCCGGTCGCGGGCGACGCCAACGGCCTCCGGCTCGGCAGCAACGAGATCGTCCGCTGGGGCATGGGCCCCGAGCACATGGGCGAGCTGGCGCGCCTGATCGCCCGCGCCATGACCGGCAACGAGGCACCCGAGCAGGTGGCCGCCGACACGACGGCCTTCCGCCGCCGGTTCCAGCAGCTGCATTTCGTGCGGGTCTGAGCCGATGCCAAGCCCGACCGAAGTGCTGGTGATCGTGACTGACCTCGCCAATGGACCCGCTCTGGCCGCCGCAATCGAGCGCATCGAGCGACTGAGGTTTTCGTGGCTCGACTATCCGACCGCGGTGGAGCTGTGCGGGGATTGGGGTCTCGAGCCGGAGATCATGCACCTGATCAACGAGCACGGCTTCGACAGCACGCGCCTCGGCGCGGATGGCCCGGCACCTGTCCCCGTCGACGTCGCGCAACTTCCAACTGCCAACCGCCGCAAACGACTGCTCCTCGCCGACATGGATTCGACCATCATCGGACAGGAGTGCATCGACGAGCTGGCCGGTGTCGCGGGTGTCCGCGCCGAGGTCGGCGCCATCACCGAGCGGGCAATGCGGGGCGAGATCGACTTCGCCGGCTCGATCACCGAGCGTGTGGCCATGCTGAAGGGCCTCGATGCCGCGGTCATCGATCGCATTCTCACCGAGCGCATCACGCTCAATCCCGGCGCGATGAAGTTGGTCGCGACGATGCGCGCGCACGGCGCCCACACCGCTCTGGTCTCGGGCGGCTTCACCCAGTTCGTGGCGAAGGTCGCCGAATGGGCGGGCTTCGACAGCTGGCAGGCCAACACCCTGGAGATCGAAGGCGGGCGCCTGACCGGCCGGCTCGTGCCCCCGATCCTCGATCAATCCGCCAAGGCGAGCGAGCTGGGCCGCCTCGCCAACATGTTGGGCATCCCCCGGGCGGAGACGCTCGCCGTGGGCGACGGCGCCAATGACGTGGAGATGATCAGCGCAGCAGGCCTGGGCGTCGCCTACCGGGCCAAGCCGGTGCTGGAGCAGGCGGCCCGCGTCTCGATCCGCCGTGGCGATCTGACGGCGCTGCTGCATCTGCAGGGCTACCGGCGCGAGGAGCACGTCGGCTGACGTCGCAGCGCTCGTTTCATTCCGCGCACCGAATTCCGCCGCCACGCCACGGCTGGTAGCGCGGTTCTCCGAATTTCCGCGAGCCGCTCGATCACGCTGAATGCCTGTAGTTGTTGGTCGGAGTGGCAAGATTCGAACTTGCGACCCCCTGCTCCCGAAGCAGGTGCGCTACCAGGCTGCGCTACACTCCGTCCCAGACGGGATTGTTTCCCAGACGGGATTTTCGGCTCGATCGCCACAGCCGGCCCACTTGCGTGAGCGGGCCTGGGCTCGTCTGCCGTCGGCCTTATAGCTCGTGACCGGACGGGCGGCAATGACCAATCGTCGGCACCCCATGCCGGGTCGTCGGCCGGGCCGGCTCGCCATCACATCAGGCCTGAGCCGCGGAAGCTGGTGTGCCCATCCTTGCCGATCACGATGTGGTCGTGAACGGCAATGCCGAGCCCCTTGGCAGCTTCCACGATCTGCTTGGTCATCTCGATGTCGGCGCGTGACGGCGTCGGATCGCCCGAGGGATGGTTGTGCACGAGGATCAACGCCGTCGCCGACAATTCCAGTGCCCGCTTGACGACCTCGCGCACATAGACGGGGGTGTGATCGACAGTGCCGCGCTGCTGCACCTCGTCGGCGATCAGCCGGTTCTTCTTGTCGAGGAAGAGGATGCGGAAGTGCTCGAGCGTCTCGTAGGCCATGGCGCTGCGGCAATGATCGAGCACCGCGGACCAGGAGCCGAGCACCGGACGGCTGGCAACCCTGCCCTTGATCAGCTCCTGGGCGGCGGCCCTGACGATCATGATCTCCGTGATCGCAGCCTCGCCCAGGCCTGCCACCTCCTTCAGCCGCTGCTCGGAGGCACTGATCACCTCGGCAAACGAGCCGAAGCGCTTTCTCAGCTCCTTGGCGAGCGGCTTCACATCGCGGCGCGGAATCGCCCGGAACAGGATCAGCTCGATCAGCTCGTAGTCCTGCAGGGCATTGACGCCGCCCTGGCGGAAGCGATCGCGCAGCCGCTCGCGATGGCCGAGATGATGGGGTGCTGCGGCGTCGTCGTCGAAGCCGTGTGTCAAGGCGCTCTTCCCTCTATCGGGCCTTGAACGGAGGGCAGTGATAGCCGGCTGGCGAGAGCGTGAAGATCTCGGCGCCCGTCTCGGTGACCCCGACCGTGTGCTCGAACTGGGCCGAGAGCGAGCGATCGCGCGTGACCGCGGTCCAGCCGTCGGGCAGCACTTTCACGCCGGCCTTGCCGAGATTGACCATCGGCTCGATGGTGAAGAGCATGCCGGGCTTCATGATCACGCCTTCCCCCGCCTTGCCGTAGTGCAGGATGTTGGGCCGGTCGTGGAAGACGTCGCTGACGCCGTGGCCGCAGAAGTCGCGCACCACGCTGCAGCGCTCGCTTTCGGCATAGATCTGGATCGCTTCCCCGATATGGCCGGTGGAGTTGCCGGGCTTGACCGCGGCGATCCCCCTGAGGAGGGCTTCGTAGGTGACCTGCATCAACCGCTCGGCGCGGCGGGAGATCTCGCCGACGGCATACATGCGCGACGTGTCGCCATGCCAGCCGTCGAGCACCAGCGTCACGTCGATGTTGATGATGTCGCCATCCCTGAGCGCGCGCGGACCGGGAATGCCGTGACAGACGACATGGTTGATCGAGGTGCAGATGGCGCGTGGGAAGCCGCGATAGAAAAGCGGAGCGGGAACGGCGTTGTTGGCCTCGGCAAAGGCGAGAACCAGGTCGTCGAGTGCTTCCGTCGTCACGCCGGGGCGAACGTTCTCGACCAGCATATCGAGGGCGGCGGCCGCAAGCTGGCCAGCCCGGCGCATGCCGGCAAAGGCGCCCGCCCCATGCAGCCTGACTTTGGTCGGGTCCGCGACGTTGGTGGCGCGGGCAAGGTCGAGATTGTTCATCACGCGGTAGGGCCGGTCTGTGCTGTGAGAGACTTAAGCGCAAAGATGGAGCCTTGCAACATTGCGAGTTGCGAAGTTGCGCGTTGGGATCGACACGACCCGCCATGCGCAACCCCCAATTCCCACCATCACGGTGCCTCCGCAACCGTCTTCAATTTCGCCAGCCCCGCTTCGTAGTCCGCGCCAATCCAGCGGTCGAACATCAACCCCATCCAGCGCTGCATCGGGTTGCTGCCGAGATCGGTCGAGAAGCCCCAGGTGAGGCGGGTGCCGCTGCCTGCAGGCTCCAGGGTGAAGGCGGCGTCGGCCGTGCCCATGTCGGCGAAGTCGAGCCTGGTGCGAACGAGCTTGCCGGCGATGGCCTCGACGATCTCCTGGCTACCCGAGCCAACGTCGTCCTTTTCGCTGGTCCAGCTCATGCGGGCGCCCTTGCCGCTGTCGGGGCCCGCATAGGTGTACTTCGCGGCCGGGTCGCGCCCGGCCCAGGGCGACCACTCGTTGAAGCGCCGGTAGCCGTTCAACAGGGCAAACACCTTCGCCGGCGGGGCAGCGATCTCGATCGAGCGAGAGACGGCGGCCACGCGCGGCAGCAGCTGACTGCCTCCAACGAAGCCCGCGGCGAGAACTGCAAGCGCAATGACGAAGCGGCGTATCATGGTGGCCTCCCGAGGCTGCGGCTTGGCTGAATCACCCATTCATGAAAGATCATGCTATCACACCGGCCCGGCAACGGGACTGCGCTGGATCAGGTGGAATGCTCGGCTCGAGCATTGCGAAGACGCGACACCACCGGCCAATCGGGCAGGCATGGGGAGTGGATTTGTTGTCACGAAGGGATGCAAAGCGTGTGCAGCCATGCGCCCGGGAGCTCTGCTGCTCGACGAAACGGGCCATAATGGGGTCATCATCCCACCGCACGCTGCCTGACGCAGGACGAGCGAGACCATGCCGAGCTTGATGCGCTTTCTAGCTGTGATCGGGACGATCGCAGGCCTCCTCTACGGCAGCATGTACGTGCTTGCCGTCTACTTCGAGCCCGAGCCCCATGAGATCACCAAGAACGTCCATGGCGTCAAGATCCGGAAATGAGCGCACGCCAGGCTGGCGGATCGCCGCGGGTCTGCTGCTGGCGACTTGGCTTGCGATCGCGACCGCGCCGCCGTCCGCACTCGCCGAAAGCGATCGGTCGCGGCTGAGCGAGAAACCGCGCCAGATCCCCGCCGGCCAGGGCACCGATGATCAGCCTGCGCCTGATGATGCCGGCCTCGCGCCGGTCGAGATCCAGCCGATGGCGCCCGGCGAATCCTCCACCCGCGCGGTCGAGGGCGGCGATCTGGCCCCCATCATTGCCGGCTCCGAGGAGCCCGATCTGGGTGCGCCGCTGCAAACCCTCCAGTCCCCGCCCGGCCAAGACACTGCTTTCCCGCAGGCTCCGAGTGGAGCCGTTGCCCTGCCCTCGATTGCCCCCGCGGCAGCAGGCACGCCCCAGATCGCGGCTAGCCCATTGCCGCCCGGCCTCTGGCGCGGCCTAGAGGCGAGCGAGGTCGAGAGGAATTTTGCCAAGCTCTCCGTGCCACCGAAGTCGCCGACGCTGCACGCGCTCTGGCGCCAGCTGTTGGGGGACGAGCCCGATGGCGGGGCGCCGGCGCAGCTTGCCGCGCTCAGGCTCGAAGGCCTCGTCCGCTCGGGTCTGATGGCGCAAGCGGGTGAGTTGGCCCGCCAGATCGACCAAACCCGCGCCGATCCTCTGCTCCTGTCCTCGCTGATCCGCACCCATTTGGCGCTTGGAGCGACGCGGGAAGCCTGCGCCGCCGTCAAGCGGCTGCCGTTGAAGGACACGAAGCTCAACAAGTCCGTCCGATCGGAAGGTCTGGCCGTCGCCGCCTTCTGCGCAGCCTCGAGCAAGGACCCGGAAGCAGCCAAGCTCGGCGCCAAGGTGCTGGCAGGCGCTGGCATCGAGGCTCCCGTCGGGCGCGCGGTGCTCGATGCTCTGGCGAACGGGAGTCGACCGGTGCTCCCCACTGAGGGCGCTGTCACACTCGTCGATCAGGCGCTGCTGCGGCTGGTGGCGCCGCTGGAATCGCCCGAGATCTTCGCGCGCGCGACGCCCGACGCGGCCTACGCGACCGCCCGCGACGAGGCGGCCGATCCGCTCGCGCGTGCCTTTGCAGGCGAGGCGGCTGCTCGCCAGCTCGTCCTCGATGCGGGCGAGCTCGCCGCCCTCTACCAGGCCGTCCAGATCGGCTCGGAGGATCGCCAGAACCCGCTCGCCTCCGCCCTCGAAGGGGCCGCGAAACGCGCCCTCCTCTATCAGGCGACGATCAGCGAGCGCTCCCCCTTGCGCAAGGCCCGCAATGCCCGCGCCTTCCTCGACGAGGCGCGCCGCGACGGGCTCCACATGGTGGCTGCCGCCATGCTCGCCGATGACATCGCCGATCTGCCGCTTTCGCCCGAGATTGCCTGGTTCGCCGAGACCGCTGTCGAGATCGATCTGGCGGCGGGACGCTACCGACCCGCGGCGGCCTGGGCCGAGTTCGGCTCGACCGTCGAGGGCGAGCGGCCGGATGCGCTGCTGCATTGGCTGGTGCTGGTCGACATCGCCGACGCCAATGGCGGCTTCAAGCACGGCTCGTCGCTGCGCCATGCCGAGGCCAAGGCCTTGTCGGGAGGCTTCCCGCCCGAGCTGCTGCAGCGGCTCGCCTCCGTGCTGGACGCGCTGCAATACGATATCCCGATCCCGCTGTGGGAGGCGGCGAGCCGGGAGGGGCAGTCCGAAAAGGGCAATCTGCCCGATACCGGCGTGCTGACCGAGCTGCAGCAGGCGGCCATCAAGGGCGAGATCGGACGCGTCATCCTGTTGAGTCTGCGGGCGCTCGGGCCCGATGGAGCCGAGAACGCTCATCTGCTCGCGCTGGGCGACACCATCCGCTCGCTGAAAGCAGCCGGCCTCGAGGTCGAGGCCCGCCGCCTCGCGCTCGAAGCCCTGTTCGAGGACTGGCCGCGGCGCACGAGCGGGTAGATGCGGAATGCGGTTGCGCAATTGACTGTCGGGGCGACTACCGGTCGCCCCGACATCGCGTCGCCCGATTGGCCTGGCGGGCTGCCGTTTCCAACGGGCAACGCCTGCGAATCAGCGCACATTGGCGAGGCGGAAAACGACACAGGAACAGGAATGGCAGAAGCGGCAAGGCAGCTGGAAGAATTCCTCGCCATGATGGCGGCCGAGCGCGGGGCGGCCGAGAACACGCTCGCCGCCTATCGGCGCGACCTCGAAGCCTTCCTCGGCTTCCTCGCGCGGCGTGATTCGGCGCTCGAAGCCGTGCGGCCTGAGGATATCCAGGTTCATCTGAAGGCGCTGGGCAGCGCTGGGCAAGCGGCCTCCTCGCGGGCGCGAGCGTTGTCCTCGATCCGCCAGCTGTTCCGGTTCCTGGAAGGCGAGGGCGTGCGCGACGACAATCCGGCCGAGCGGCTCGCCGGACCCAAGGACGTGGGCTCGCTGCCGCGGACGCTGTCGGTCGCCGAGGTCGACCGCTTGCTCGCCGCGGCACACCGCGCCACCCGCGCCGGGGACCCCGCCGGGCGACTGGCCGCACTCAGGATGGCGGCGATTCTCGAGCTGCTCTATGCGACCGGCCTGCGTGTGAGCGAGCTGGTGACGCTGCCGGCCAAAGCACTCGCTGGCGACGACCGCATGATCTCTGTGCGCGGCAAGGGAGGGCGCGAGCGGATGGTGCCGTTGACGCCGGCAGCCCGCTCTGCGCTGGAGGCCTATCTTGCCGCCGACACAACCCGTGACCGGCGCGGCCGCTGGCTGTTCCCCTCCCATGGCGAGAGCGGGCACCTGACCCGCCAGCATGTGGGCCAGGAGCTGAAGCAGCTGGCGCTCGCCGCCGGCCTCGATCCCGAGCGCGTCTCGCCGCACGTGCTGCGCCATGCCTTCGCGAGCCATTTGCTCGATCGGGGCGCCGACCTGCGCACCGTCCAGCAGCTGCTCGGGCACTCCGACATCTCGACGACCGAGATCTACACTCATGTGCTCGAGGAGCGCCTCAAACGCGTCGTCGGCGAGCACCATCCGTTGGCGCAAGTACGTAGGTCGGACTGAACCCGGCCTCGAGCCGGGGGAAGTCCGACGCGTTCCCGGATGGCATGCCGGACATCAGCCGCGAAGGGCGGCCTCAGTCCGACCTACAGGGGTGCATGCGGGTGCTCTGGTTTCCGCACGCTGGGGGCCTATGCTATCGCTGCGGCCTCATCCGAGGAGCACTGTCATGAAGATCTGCATTTTCGGCGCGGGCGCGATCGGCGGCTATCTCGCAGCGGGCCTGTCCAAGGTCGAAGGCGTCGAGCTGTCGCTGATCGCGCGCGGGCCCCACCTCGCCGCCATCAAGGCGGATGGCTTGAAGCTGCTGAAGGACGGCAAGGAGACCGTCTGCCGGCCGCGGGCAAGCAACGATCCGGGCGACCTCGGGCCTCAGGATTTCGTCATCGTCAGCCTGAAGGCCCATCAGGCCTGGGAGTCGGCGGAGAGGATGGCGCCGCTGCTGGGGAAATCGACCGCCGTCGTCACCTGCCAGAACGGCGTGCCCTGGTGGTACGGCTACGAGCTTGGCGGGCCCTATGACGGCGCCCATATCAGGAGCGTCGATCCGGGCCGCCGGCAGTGGCAGACGATCGGGCCCGAGCGGGCGATCGGCTGCGTCGTGATGCCGGCGACCGAGATCGTGGCGCCCGGCGTCATCAAGCACAGCTATGGCGACAAGTTCGAGCTGGGTGAGCCGGATCGCACCCGGTCGCCG
>JANNSW010000639.1:0-8188 GCA_031403055.1 Hyphomicrobiaceae bacterium
TCGAGGACGGAATCGACAAGATCGGGATCCGCTTCGCCAACGAGTCGTTCGACAACCTCGTGATTGCAAACACCGGCGCCGACGCTGTCGTCACCTTCACGGGTGGCTTCTCGCCCATGACCCTCATCGGAATGGCAGGCCTCCTCACGCAGACAGATTTCGTCAACCTGTTCTGATGGGAAGCATCTCAAGGTTGAGGCATTGCCAGGTTTCGCGCGAAACTTGGCAGCCTCCCGATTGGACAATCTGTCAGTAGACCTAACGATCACTGAAACTGGTGAACATAAACGCGTGACATGAAATCTAGACGAACAGCCAGATCCGCCCGTTGCGGTTGCCGGCTCACTCCGATACTTCACTAAGTGCCCGATTGGTCAAGGCGATGAGAGTGCATGACAATTGAAGTAACTTCGGTGCCTCGGCCCGTATCTATCAGGCGCCGAACGCTGCTTCGGGCAATCGCGGCTTTGCCGGCAATCCTTGCCACGAGCCCGCTCTCGGCCGAGGACGACATCGAGACCGAGGCAACAGTCGAGGACGTCCTAACGCCCGTGAGCCGGCGCTATACCGCACTCCAATCCTACAGCGACACGGGGACCGTCGAGATCAGCCAGCAGTGGCCCGGCGCCCCCCTGATCACCGAGCGGCATCGCTTCGAGACATACTTTCGGGCGCCGCGCAACTTCTTCTTCCGGTTCGACGAAGACCCGTCGTCGGGCCGTGACGCGCTCGTCATCTGGTGCGACGGCGGCGACTTCCAGAGTTGGTGGAAGACGACGGGCGTGCATGAGGTCTACAGCGGCGGCCGCGGCGCAACGGCGTTCGTGACCGCCCAGTATCCAACCAACGATGCGGCCAGTCTGGTAGCCCCGCATATCTTTCCGGGCGCCGGGCTCTACGGTCCGACGATCGCTCTCGTGGCACCCGAGGATGTGGGCGACGTGGAGCTGGATGGCCGCCGGGCGAGGAGGTTCGTCGCGAACGAGCGTATAGATGGCGTGCAGACGCGGATCGATCGGCCGACGGCCATGTTGGTCGATGCGGAAAGCGGACTATTCGTGAGAGTTGAGATCGAGACCGAGGCGGGGAGCACAGCCGGCGCGGTCGACCGAAAGGTCTTTGTGATCAAGCCGGTCGTCAATCCGCAAATCCCCGACGAGCGCTTCGCGTTTGCGCCGCCTGGCGGTGATCCATGACGGCACTGCGCTGCGCTGTGCTCGCGATCGCCTTGGTCGCTGCGGGATTGGTTTCCTTGTCGGCGCTCGCCGCCGGACCGAAGCGGGTCTTCATCCTAGTCGAGCCGGCCGATACCCTTCCGGGCGCAGTGCAGAGGCCGAGTAGCGAGATGATCGTCAATACTGGCACGAAACTCCGCATCACCGGAAAGCCCGGTATCGAAGCGGCCGGGAAGACCTTTCTCGTCACCGTTACGCCACCGGACGAAGGCTGGGACTTCGATCCACGTACCGAGCCCGAGTGCCCCGGCGATCCGGACCCGCCGGCCAAGACGGTCGGCACGAAGTACTTCGAGAAGCCCGTCACACTCGAAGCCAAGGTCGACGAGGCGGGCGGCTTCGAGGCCGCGTATGCGCCGAGGATCCCTGGCGAATACGAGATCGAAGCCGTCGATGCCGAAGCGGCCCACAAGGGAGAGGCGAAGTTCATCGCGGCCACGCCCGAGTTGCCCGATGAGTGCAAGCAAGCGCCCGAAGCCGAGATCGCTGAGGCAGCCGCTGGCCTGACGGACGTCGTTTGCGATGCCATGGAAGCGCTCGATGCCCGCATCCAAGAGCTGCCGCCAATGCCGGGAAAGGACGAGTTCCTCAAGCGGTTTGCCGAGGCAAAGGAGCAGCTCAAGGCCGCCGCTCCATGTGGCGAGGCACCGTCCTGGGTCCATGGCGTCGGCCACGTGAACGCCATCCATAAGGCTCACCCGGCGTTGCGCAAACCGACACAGCCGTTGATCAAGGCATTGGACGACTGGCGCACGGGGGCCGAGGAGGCCAGGAAGGCCGCGCCCAAGGCACTCGCTGCCGTCACCAGCGGCAACATCGCCTGCGACCAGCTTGACATTGTCATCAACGGGCTCAAATTCGTCGATTTTTATCTCGGCCTCATCGTCAAGCCCGGTGAATTCCTGTCGGACTGGGGCAAGGAGAACATTCCGACCAAGCTCTTCGCCCTCATTCCAGCCGTCGGCCAGACCGCAGCAGTGAAGGATGGCGTCGAACTTGGCTGGAAGGGCGTCACGAGCTACAAGCCGACGTTCAAAGGAGGCAAGATCAAGATCAGCGCAGTCGGCATCGACCGGCTGCTCGCCCATCAAAAGATCGCAAGCGGACTATCGGCCTATCTCCTCGCCCGTGTATTCGAGCAGTTCTGTCAGGTGTTCCAGGGCCCGATCACCGGCGAGATGGCCGCCGAGTTCCGTTCGCGTGGCAAGCTGTGGTGGCGGTACAAGTTCACAATTGGCGGCCAGCTCGTGCTGCGCTATCCGGCCAATGCCAAGGGCGACAAGGTCGCGCTGACCGGCGAATTCGTCGGCAACGCCACTCATATCGAGTCCTGGGACAACGCGATCCCAGAGCTTCACCCGGAACTCGCGCAGGGAACCGTCTTCCGGACCCTCAGGATCGAGCCCATCGTCATGGACACGATACCTTATCTCTATGAAAGAAACCTCGGGCAAACGAACAGCACCGCCGTGCCTGACTTCAACCCCGTCAAGTCGACTATCGACCAGGGCGGCCTGATCACGCAGTTCGTCATGACGCCCGCCTTCTTCCGCATCCCAGTGCGCGGCGATTTCGACGGCAAGTCGATCAGGCTCGATATGCAGCCGGCGGTTGTCGACTTCGACGACCTCCGGGTCAAGGTCGTGCACATTGTCCTGCCGGTGCTCAGCCTGTGGCCTGACGTTGTCGACTATGCGCTCCCCTATAAGGGCGCACACTTTCTCATTTTGCGGGCAATGAACGACGGTCCCGTCACGTTCGATGTAGTGAAGGAAGGCCAAGCCATGAAGGTCACCCGGGAGTTCACCCGCGCCAAGCGCGCATCCGAGGCCAAGGGGGACTACAAGCTGTCAATCAGAGCCTGTAACCCGGCATGCTGAGCTTTTCCAACATCCGGATAATCTGGCTCGCTATCGCCTTGGCGGTATCGCTTCTCGCGGGCCCCGCCGTAGGCTCGGACACCTTTCTGCCCGCCGTACTGATCCTCGACTCCTCCGGCAGTATGGCCGGCGAGACAGCCGACGGCAGCATGAAGCTAGACGCCGCACGCGCCGTCATTGGCACCATGCTCGAAGAGTGGCCAAAGGGCGGGGAGCTGGCGATCATGGCCTATGGCCATCGCCGCAAGTCCGACTGCACGGATATCGAGACGCTCGCGCCGATGGGTGTCGTCGCCCCCGTCGCCTTGAGGAAGCGGCTCGGCACGCTCAAACCACGCGGCAAGACCCCGCTCTCGAGTTCGCTTCGTGAGGCGGTCCGCCTGCTTCCGGCGACGGGCGGCGCCATCGTGCTTGTCAGCGACGGCATCGAGACCTGCGATGCCGACCCTTGCGAGGTAGCGCGCGCGCTGAAGGCAGCGCAAATCCGGCTGTCCATCCATGTCGTGGGGTTCGGGTTGAAGCGCGAGGAAGTCCCACAGCTCGCATGCATCGCCGAGAATGCCGGCGGGCGCTTCTTCGATGCGGGCTCGGTCGATGAGTTGGCCAAGGCGCTCAAGGTGGTCAGCGTGACGATCGCCGCGCCGCTGACGCTTCCGGAGCCAGAGCCGGCGCCAGCTCCCCTGCCTGTTATCATCCGCGTCGCGCTGAAAGCCGTTGCAGGAAGCCTTGGCCCAATCGTCGATGCCCCGGCGCGCTGGACGATCGTGAACGCCGTCGGTGACACGGTCTATGAAGGCGAAAGCCGTGCTCTCAGCCTCGAGCTTCCCGCCGGGTCCTATCGGGTGTCCGTTGCTGCCGCCAACGCTGCCACTGAGACCGAAATCAACGTGACCAATGCCGCGGGAGAGAGTCACGATGTAGAGATCTCGGCAGGCCGCCTCGATCTCTCGCTCGTCGCGAGCCGGACGGCCAGACCCTATGACGATGCTGAGGCCCAGGGCGTAGAATGGGTGCTCGAGCCGCTCGACGGGCAGGGCCCGATCGTGGTTCCTGGCCTCGCGCGGCCTTCGCTCCTGCTCGCTCCGGGCCGCTATCGCGTGCGCGCCAGACTGAAAGGATTGGCGGGCGAGGTCGAGGTCACGGTCGCCGCGGGCACGCCAGTCTCGACCGCCATCGACCTTAAGCTCGGATCGCTCACGCTCCAGGCCGTGCTTGCATCGGGCGGCGAGGCCATCAGCGACGCGGCGTTCCTCAAGTGGCGCATCGGCGAAGGCAATGCAGTCCAGGTCATTGAGGGAGAAGCTCAGCCCAAGATCGTTCTGCCCGAAGGCCGCGTGCCGGTAACGCTGACGATAGCCGGCGCAGAGATCGCCGGCACGGCCGACGTCAGAAACGGCGAGGAGACACTGACCCGTATCACCGTCGAAGGGGGCGAGCTCCGGCTGTCCGCTCGGCTGGCGCCCGGCACGCCGCCACTCGAGGACTGGCGTGACACAAGCTGGGTCGTCTCGCCTCTTCAGGGTGTCGCAGCCGGCGGCAAGGACATCGAAATCGTCGAGGCTACCCCTACCGTGCCGCTGCCGCCAGGTCGCTGGCGCGTCACACTGCAGAGCGGGACAGTGACGAAGGAAGAGGAGCTGCAGCTCGGGCCTGGTCAATCAGTGCCGGTTGCAATCGAGCTCGGTGCAGCTCGCCTCATACTCCAGGCCCAGCCGGCTGTAGGCGAACGGGCGGTCAACACGCTCTTCTCGGTGATCGCCATCGCCGAGGACGGTGTGCCGGCAGAACAGTCTACCTATGAGGCGGGAGCCTCCGAGGAGACTTCGACCATCCTGCCGGCTGGTCGCTGGCGGGTCATCCTGACCGACTCCGACGGCCGCTCGGGTACTGCCGACGTCACGCTTAGGGCTGGTGAGGTGCGCCGCATCACGGTATCACTGAAATAGCAGAAGATCCGGCTCGCTCGTGGCGTGGCAGAAGCGTCGCGTACGAACCACTCTTCGCAAGACAACCCCCGGTTGCTGCTCTTGCTGCGTGCATCAGCCAGTTTGTGTCGGTGCAGTCACTTGGCTGCCGCTTGAAACCGTTGGAGTGCTACACTCACTCTGACACGCGGGAGTGCTCCAGACGCGGACGAACGCTGAGGCAAAGCCGAGTTGCGTTGATTGGGCAGCATTCGTCAAGCATTAGGGTCACCGAGTCGGTTTCCGCCGCAAGGGACTTCAGGAGATCCGACGGCTTGGACGCACATGATTGAGATTTCGACCAGCCTAAATTGGTGCTCATGACGCCGCATGCGGACAGTTTATCGGATGACCTCGACCATGACTCGCTCAGGCCAACTGTACACACCGACGGAACTTGGACGTCAGGGCGACCTTGAGGTACGCGATGCCTGGCCCGCTGTAGTCCCTCTTGTGATACCGCAGGTATGCCCTAACCAATTGAAGTTCGCACCCCAGTACACAACGCTTGGCTGTAAGGGCAAGCGACACTTCATATACAGTTTGGTTGTGGGCCTTTTAGCTATCTTCGTGCTTTTACATTTTTCTTCCTCCTTGTCAGCCGAAGACACTGATGAAACGCTTGCTGGGGTTGCTTGCGGCACTTTTGTGGACGCTCCCGATGGTGTCGATTTGTCAGGCATTGCCGCAATGGGGATGTTTGGCCGAGAAGTTGCGGCGGCTGGACTTTGCGCCCAGGCCAATGATATCGCGAGCGCATGCAAACACTACAGCCACGCACTCAAATTACTCGATGGGTTGAAGTCTGTTTTGGCCACCGAATTGCGATTGCAGGTAGCAGAGCTAAAGCAACAGCTAGCGTGCCCAGAGCTGGATACGTCGACCCAAATCGATCATCCGGCGATCTCAAATTCGATCGACTAGACTTTGACTATCCGTAAGCATCCGGTGAGCGCCGCAGGGGTGGCGGTCAGGCTGGCTGGCTTCGACGGTTGCTGGCCGCCAGTTCCAAGGCAGCAGCTCGTAGCGAGCCCTCAGTGGGCGGCGGCAGACGCGCTGCACACATGACTTGTCGCCGTGCTCTGCAGATTTGCAACATGAGTGTTGCGTACCGGCACTACGTCGGCTCAGGGTCACGACCGACGATCCGGGCATCCCTCCGACTGTCAGCTATCCTACCGATCAGCGGCCGAAGTTCAAGCCCCTGGTAGTTCGATCGGCGGCCGACGCTGCTGCCCCACCGCGTCGTCGCCTGCCTGACGGCCTCACGTCTGCCCTGACCGTAACCGGAAGTGACCGATCCGACAATTTCCGCCCACGACTTATGAGGCAGTGGGTCACCCGCGTCACCTGTAGCCCTTGCCTGACGTTCCGCAATCGGTTCAGCAAGCGGGGAATGGTCCAGACGGCCAGCCGATCGACGCGGTGTCGCGGCCAGAGCAGCATGGCTGGCAGCGCCGATGCCCGGTGCCGCTGCCTCGCCTCCCTTCCCGCCCCCGCCTCCTTGCTTTGCCGCGGAGCGCGACTACACTCGTGCTCCTTCGCCGACCCCACTCCCAGCCGAGGTTGCCATGCCCACTCCCATCCGCTCCGCCTACTCGGTCGAAGGCGAGGGGCCGGCGCTGTTCCTGATCCACGGCATCGGCGCCTCGCGCCATTCCTGGGACGGGGTGGTCGCGGCGCTGAAGCACAGGTACCGCGTCATCGCCTATGATCTGCGCGGCCACGGCAGGTCGCCGGTGCCGGCGCCGCCCTACTCGCTCGACGATCTGGTCGCGGACCTGGAGGCGCTGCGGGCCGAGCTCGGCATCGAGAAGGCCCATTTCGCCGGGCATTCGCTGGGCGGCATGATCGGGCCGGCCTATGCGCGCGCCTATCCCGGCCGGGTGTTGTCGCTGGGACTGCTCTCGACCGCCGCCTTTCGCACCGAAGACGATTCGGCCAAGGTGAAGGGCGTCGTCGCGGCCATGCGCGAGAAGGGGATCGCGCCGGTGCTGCAGACGCTGAAGGACCGCTGGTTTACTCCGGAGTTCGCCGCCCGCCGCCCGGATGTAATCGAGCGGCGCCTACAACAGGTGATCGATTGCGATCCCGCCGTTTTCCTCTCCGTCTTCGACATCTATGCCGAAACCGAGATGGCGCCTTGGCTGCACGAGGTGAAGGCGCCTTCGCTCGTGCTGACGGGGGAGCACGACGGCGGCTGCCCGCCGCGGCTGAACGAGCAGATCGCCAAAGCACTGCCGCGTTCGGAGCTGGTCGTGCTGGCGGGCCTGCGCCACGCGATCCTGCTGGAGGCCGCCGACAAGGTTGCCAAGCCGATGCTCGACTTCCTGGCGCGGCATTGAGCTCACTCACCTCGGATCTCAGCCGAGGACCTGCCAGAGCAGCGCCACTGCCGCGGCAGCGACCACGAGGATGGTGCCCGCGGCTCCGACGATCCGCTGCCAGGTGTTGAGCATTTTGGCGTCGAGGCCGAACGGGTGAATGATCCGGGCCGCAAGCAGGACGGCGCCAAGCCCGTGCACAAGCGTCTTCGAGCCGCCATTGAGCTCGACAAAGGCCATCATCAGGAGCGCCAGCGGCACCCACTCGGCGAAGTTCGCGTGGCGGCGAATGGGGACGATCAGATCCGGATCGCCATTGTCGCCCAACGGAACCGACTTCTTGCCGCGCGTCATGCCCACTCTTGCAGCAAGCGCAATGCAGACGATCGCCAACAGGGCGGCGTAAAGGCTGGTGACGAGCACGGGCATTCGATCCCCCTCCAATTTGCCTGCCGAGGGGCGGTCGTCCGCCCCCCGGCTCGAGTCCTTGCCGAAGACGGACTACATGTCCATCGCCTCGGCGATTTCGATCGTGCCGCCGATTTTCAGGATCGGGCAGCCCTTCGCCTTCTTGTGCGCGTCCTTCAGGCTCGAAGCTTCGATCAGGCTGTAGCCGCTCGCCGGGTTGGCCCCGCCGCCTGCGGCGAGCGAGCCATCCGGCTTGACCGTGCTCGACTTGCCGACTGGGTTGCCGCCGTCGATCACCGCAGCGCCCATGGAGCCGAACCAGGCTCCCCACTCGTCCATCGCCTTCTTTCCCTCGGCCTCGCTCGCGGGGTGGCCGC
>JANNSW010000640.1:0-8313 GCA_031403055.1 Hyphomicrobiaceae bacterium
CTGGTGCGCGAGCGTTTTGATCGGGTGCTGGTGCATGGCGATGGCAAGCTCATTCCGTTGGAGGCAACGTTCCCGGCCGTCGGGGCGATCGGCGACCGCCTGACCTATACGGGCTATGTGGTTGCCGGCTTGGGGTTGGGCGCGGAGCCGCCGGGCGAGGATGGCCGCGGCGAGGTGGTCGTCTCGGTCGGTGGCGGCGCGGTCGGGCAGGTCCTGATGGAAACCGCCATGGCGGCACGGCGAACGGGGCTGCTCGCGGATCGACGCTGGCGGTTCCTGGCCGGCGCCAATCTGGATGAGGCGGTGCTCAAAGGCTTGCGTGCAACCGCTCCCGAAGGTGTCGTGGTCGAGCGCGCGCGACAGGATTTCCGTGGCCTGCTGTCGCGGGCATCGCTCTCGATCTCGCAGGCGGGCTACAATACGCTGATGGATCTGCTCCTTGCCCGCTGCCGCAATGTGGTCGTGCCGTTCGCTGGCCTTGGGGAGAGCGAGCAGACATACAGGGCGCGCCTGCTGGAAGCGCGGGGCCTCGTTCATGTGCTCGACGAGCAACACCTGTCGCCCGCTGCGCTTGCCGCGACTGCCGCGCGGGCTCTTGCCGGACCGCCTCCGGCGGCGGCGGGGATCAATCTCGACGGCGTTGCGACAACGGCTCGGCTCGTCGCGGAGCTGGCCGACGAGGCGGCGAGGGGCAAGAAATGACAGACTGGGCCGATCTCGATCGCGAGCTTGCCGGCTGGGCGGCGGATGGACGCACGGCGACCCTGTGGTGGCGCGATGACGATGCGATCGAGCCAACGCCGCAGCTCGAGCGCATGATCGCGCTGTCCGACCGCTATCTGGTTCCGCTTGCCCTCGCTGTCGTGCCAAAACGAGCGACTTCGGCTCTGGCCGAGCGGATCGGGGGTGCGAAAGCGACGTACGCGCTCCAGCATGGCTGGCGACACCAGAACCATGCTCCGCCTGGCGCGAAGGCGGCCGAATTCGGTGGCCACCGCGAGCCTGAGGCGATGCTGACAGAGGCGCGGGAGGGTTTTTCCCGCCTCGCCAGCTTCCCGCGCTTTTCCCCCATTTTCGTGCCGCCGTGGAACCGGATCGACCCGGCGTTGCTGACAGGTCTGCGGGAAATTGGATTGCGCGGCTTGTCCGGCTATGGTCCCCGCGACGAAAGGGAGCCGATTGCGGGCTTCACAGTGGCGAACACTCATGCTGATATCGTCGCCTGGAAGACATCGCGCGGGTTCGTCGGTATGGAGAAAATTCTGTTGGAGCTGATCGGGCACTTGAGGGCACGGCGCACGGGCGTGGCTGACGCAGCCGAACCGACCGGGCTGCTCACCCATCATCTGGTCCACGACGAGGGTTGCTGGACCTTCATCGAGGCCCTGCTCGCGCGCACGACCGGGGCGTCGGCCGCGTCCTGGCTTGCGCCGCCGCAAGTCTTCGGGATCGAAAGCGCCACGGAGGCCGGCGCTTGATCCAGGGCAATCTCCTCGAGGTCAGGGACCTCGCCGTCGAGTTCGCGACGCCAGCGGGGCCATTGCACGCGCTGAAGGGCATCTCGTTTCGGGTGCGGCCGCGCTCCTCGGTTGCCCTCGTGGGCGAATCGGGCTCGGGCAAATCCGTCTGCGCGCAAGCGATCATGGGGCTGCTGCCGCGGATCGCTCGCATCACCAGCGGCCAGATTCTCTTTCACGATCGCAAGCAGGCACACGCTCCCATCGTCGATCTCGCTGCCCTCGATACGCGCTCACAGGCCTTTCGGGCGATTCGCGGCGCGCGGATCTCGATGATCTTTCAGGAGCCGATGACGTCATTGTCGCCGCTGCACACGATCGGCAACCAGGTGAGCGAAGCGCTCCGGCTGCACGAGAGCCTGACCGCCTCGGAAGCGGAGGCCCGCTGCCTCGATGTGCTGAAGCTGGTGCGGTTTCCCGACCCCAAGCGCACGTTCCGCAGCTATCCCTTCGAGCTGTCGGGCGGGCTCAGGCAGCGCGCGATGATCGCGATGGCGCTCATTTGCCGGCCGGCGCTGCTGGTTGCCGACGAGCCGACGACGGCGCTCGACGTCACCGTGCAGGCGCAGATCCTGGGCCTCGTGCGGGAAATGCAGGCCGAGCTCGGGATGGCCGTGCTGATGATCACCCACGACATGGGCGTCGTCGCCAATGTCGCGGAGGAAGTGGTGGTCGTCTACCGCGGCGAGGTGATGGAGAGCGGAACCGCGCGCGATCTCTTCACGGCGGCCGGTCATCCCTATCTGAAGGCGTTGATGCGCGCGGTGCCCCGCGTCGATGCCGATCCCGGCGAGCGACTGGCGCCCCTGATCGAGGTCCCGCGCGAGGCGGTGCGGGTGGCGCCGAAACCGGCACCGGCGATGACAGGACCGCTGCTCGTGGTCGAGGACGTGGTCAAGCGCTATGCGATCCGCGGCGACACGTTCGGCTTCGGCTCGGTCAAGGCCGAGATGGTGACAGCGGTCGACCGCGTCAGCTTTTCGATCGAGCGCGGCGAATGCCTGGGGCTGGTGGGTGAATCTGGTTGCGGCAAGACGACGGTCGCCAAA
The DNA here is from genome assembly GCA_031403055.1 of Hyphomicrobiaceae bacterium. Classification (GTDB taxonomy): domain Bacteria; phylum Pseudomonadota; class Alphaproteobacteria; order Rhizobiales; family Hyphomicrobiaceae; genus JANNSW01. The sequence goes on from JANNSW010000640.1 coordinate 2,567, forward strand.
ATGATCATGGGCGCGGTCGATACCGACGAGGGCCGGATCCTCTTTCGCGACGGCGGCGGCGAGGTCGATCTGGCGCGGCTCGGCGACAAGGCGCTCGTTCCCTACCGCCGCAAGATCAGTTACGTGTTCCAGGATCCGTTCGGGTCGCTCGATCCGCGGATGTCGGTGCTGGAAGCGCTGATCGAGCCGCTCGGCATCCATCGGCTCGGCACCGGCTCGGAGCGGCGCGCACGCGCGGCCGAGTTGATGCGCCGGGTCGGGATCGATCCGCGCTTTCTCAACCGGTTCCCGCATTCCTTCTCGGGCGGGCAGCGCCAGCGCATCGGCATCGGGCGCGCACTCATCCTCGAGCCGGAGCTGGTCGTGTGCGACGAGCCGGTGTCGGCGCTCGATGTCTCGACCCGCGCGCAGGTGCTGAACCTGTTGAAGGACCTGCAGGCAGAGCTCAGCCTGACGCTGCTTTTCATCTCGCACGATCTGGCGGTGGTCAATTACATCGCCGATCGGGTGGCGGTGATGTGCCGGGGGCGGCTGGTGGAGATTGCGCCGCGCGAGGCGCTGTTCCGCTCGCCGCGCCATCCCTATACCAAAGCGCTGCTCGCCTCGGTGCCGCATCCCGACCTCGGCCATCCACTCGACTTCAAGACGATCGGGGAGGGCCAGATGACGGAGCCGTCCTGCTGGCCCGAGCCGTTCCGTGTGGAAGGCGCTGGTCCGACGCCGCTCGTCAGCCTGGGTGGCGGCCATTTCGTGCGGGCCCACGATGGCGCGGCGGTGCTGGCATGAGGGCGACCGGGATGGATCAGACCGTAGGTCGGACCGAGGGCGCCAAGGGCGCCCGATGTCCGACATCCGCGCTCGTGCGTTGCCTGTCGGACATCGCCCGCTTCGCGGTCTCAGTCCGACCTACGCTGCTGGCGCTTCTGCTGTTTCACCTGGTCGCCGCCCCCCTTCATGCCGGCGAGCCACCCCTGCTTGCCGCCGACGTGGCCGCGGGCAAGCTGCCGGCAATGGCGGCACGCCTGCCGCAAGAGCCACTCGTCGTCGACATGGCCGAGCCAGGCCGGCACGGCGGCTCCATCGAGACGCTGCTCGGGCGCGCCAAGGACATCCGGCTGATGGTCGTCTACGGCTACTCGCGGCTCGTGGGCTATGACGAGAAGCTGCAGATCCGGCCCGACATCCTGCGCGACATCGAGGTGAAGGAGGGACGCGAGTTCACGCTGCATCTCAGGCGCGGCCACAAATGGTCGGACGGGCAACCCTTCACGGCGGAGGATTTCCGCTATTTCTTCGAGGACATGGCTTTCAACCAGGAGTTCGCCAAGCAAGGGCCGTTCGCCGAGCTGATGGTCGACGGCAAGCTGCCGACGTTCGCCGTGATCGACGAGGTGACGGTCAGGATCGCCTGGGAGAAGCCCAACCCGATCTTCCTCGCCCAGCTTGCGAGCGCCCAACCGCTCTACATCTACCGGCCAGCGCACTATCTGAAGCAGTTCCATGCCAAGCATGCGGCGCCCGACGTGCTCGCCAAGCAAGTCAAGAAGGCGAAAGCCAAGGACTGGGTCGGGCTTCATTACAAGAAGGACCACCAGTACCAGAACGACAATCCGGAGATGCCGACCCTCGATCCCTGGATCAATACGACCGAGAGCCCGGCGGATCGCTATGTGCTGGTGCGCAATCCCTATTTTCATCGGGCGGATCGCAACGGCCTGCAACTGCCCTATCTTGATCGCGTCGTCGTCAACATCGCCAATGGCAAGCTGATCCCGGCCAAAGTCGGCGCCGGCGAGGCGGACCTGCAGGCTCGCAATCTCGATTTCAAGAACTACACCATCCTGAAGCAGGGTGAGAAACGCAACGGCTATCGGGTCCATCTGTGGAAATCGGGCAAGGGCTCGCAGCTCGCGCTCTATCCCAACTTGAACGTCAAGGATCCGGTCTGGCGCGCGCTCGTGCGCGACGCCCGGTTCCGGCGGGCGCTTTCGCTCGCCATCGATCGGCACGAGATCAACGAGGTGGTGTTCTTCGGGCTCGGCATCGAATCCAACAACACGGTGCTGCCTGGCACGCCACTTTTCAAGTCGGAGTACCAGAGCCAATGGGCGCGGTTCGATCTGGAGGCGGCCAACCGGTTGCTGGATGAGGCGGGGCTGTCGGCGCGGGATTCGGAGGGCATCAGGCTCCTGCCCGACGGCCGGCCGCTCGAGATCATCGTGGAGACGGCGGGCGAGGACCTGAACGAGACGGACATCCTCGAGCTCATTCGCGACAGCTGGTACGCGGCGGGCATCAAGCTCTTCACCAAGCCGTTCCGGCGCGAGACCTTGCGCAGCCGCGCAAGTGCGGGCGAAACGCTGATGTCGACCTGGTTCGGGTTGGAGAACGGCATCGCGACCGCCGACGCTTCCCCCGTCGAGCTCGCCCCGACCGGCGACGATCAGCTCAACTGGCCGCTCTGGGGCCTTCATACCATGACCAACGGCAAGGGCGGCGAGCCAGTCGAGGATGCGGCAGCCAAGCGACTGGTCGAGCTCTACGAGGCCTGGGCGCACGCCCCGGGCACGGCCGAGCGTGAAGGCATCTGGGCGCAGATGCTGAAGATCAACGCCGAGCAGGTGTTCACGATCGGGCTCGTCTGCGGCGTGCCGCAGCCCGTCGTTGCCTCCAACCGGCTGCACAACGTGCCGAGCCAGGGGCTGTTCAACTGGAATCCGGGCGCCTATTTCGGGCTCTATCGGCCCGACACGTTCTGGCTGGAGGGCGAGTGATGATCTCTTTTCTCCTGCGCCGCCTCGCCACGATGGTGCTGACGCTGCTCGTCATCAGCGTGTTGGTGTTTGCGATCATCCAATTGCCCGAGGGCGACTATCTGTCGACCTACATCGCCGACCTCGAGGCCCAGGGCGAGTCGGTCGACCCGGCCAAGATCGAGGCGCTGAGGCAGCGCTACGGGCTCGACCGGCCGCTCTACGAGCAATATGGGGTTTGGGTGCTGGGGCTGGCGCAAGGCGACCTCGGCTATTCCTTCGAGCACGACAAGCCGGTGTCCGACGTGGTCGGCGACCGGCTCTGGCTGTCGCTGATCCTCAATCTCATCACTGTGGTGTTCGTCTACGTCGTCTCCTTCCCGATCGGCGTCTACTCGGCGACCAACAAGTACTCGATCGCGGATTATGGTTTCACGCTCGTCGGTTTCCTCGGGATCGCGATCCCGAACTTCCTGCTTGCGCTCATCATGCTCTATTTCGCGAACGTCTGGTTCGGCACCTCGATTGGCGGGCTGATGGACCCCAAATTCATCGACGAGCCGTGGAGCTGGGCAAAGCTCATCTCGGTGCTCGAGCATCTCTGGGTGCCGGTGCTGGTGATCGGATTGTCGGGGACGGCAGGCATGATCCGGCGATTGCGGGCCAACCTGCTCGATGAGCTCAACAAGCAGTATGTGGTAACGGGGCGCGCCAAGGGCCTGCCCGAGGGCCGCCTGCTGCGGAAGTACCCGCTTCGGATGGCGCTCAATCCGTTCATCTCCGATATCGGATCGTTGCTGCCCGAGATCGTGTCGGGCTCAGTCATCGTCTCGGCGGTGATGTCGCTGCCCACGACCGGCCCGATGCTGCTCGATTCGCTGCAGAGCCAGGACATGTATCTCGCCGGCTCGTTTCTGATGTTCCTGGCGCTCTTGACGGTCGTGGGCATGTTCCTGTCGGACGTGCTGCTCGCGGTGCTCGATCCGCGGATCCGGCTCGAGGGAGGGGTCAGGCGATGACCGCGACACTGCCTCACTTCGTCTCGAAGGCCCCGTTCGCACCCGAGGCCGTCGAAGCAATGTCGGCGGCGCAGGAGCGATACTATCTCGCGTCGCAATGGCGGCTGATGTGGTGGAAGTTCAAGCGCCACCGGCTCGCCGTCATCGCCGGCGTTCTGTTGTTGCTGTCCTATGGCTCGACGCTGGTGACCGAGCTCGTCGCACCCTATGCGCTCGGCAGCCGCAACACCGATTTTATTTTCGCTCCACCCCAGACGATACGTCTGTTCCACGAGGGCAGGCTGCAGACGCCGTTCGTCTATCCGCTGCACTACAAGCTCGACATGGAGACGCTGAAGCGGGACTACAGCGAGGACCGATCCCGGCCGCAGCCCTTGCGCTTCTTCTGCAGCGGCGACAAGTACCGGTTCTGGGGACTCGTCGAGGGCCGCTTCCATTTCGTCTGTCCGCCGGAAGGGGGAACGCTCTTCCTGTTTGGCACCGACCGGCTCGGACGCGACGTGCTCTCGCGGCTCGTCTACGGCGCGCGGATCTCGCTGACCGTCGGGCTGATCGGCATCGCCGTCTCGTTCCTGCTCGGCATCAGCATCGGCGGCATGGCGGGCTATTTCGGCGGCTGGATCGATGCCTGCGTGCAGCGGGTGACGGAAATCCTGCGCTCGCTGCCGGTGCTGCCGATCTGGATGGCGCTATCGGCGGCGCTGCCGGTGACCTGGAGCCCGGTGCTCGTCTATTTCGGCATCACCATCATCCTGGGCTTGCTCGACTGGCCGGGGCTCGCACGCGCGGTGCGCTCCAAGCTGCTGGCGCTGCGCGAGGAGGACTATGCACTCGCCGCCCGGCTGATGGGCGCGCGGCCGTCGCACATCATCCGAAAGCATCTGCTGCCGAACTTCATGAGCCACCTGATCGCTTCGGCAACGCTCTCGATTCCCGGCATGATCCTGGGCGAGACGGCGCTGTCGTTCCTGGGGCTGGGATTGCGGCCGCCGATCACCAGCTGGGGCGTGATGCTGGCGGAAGCCCAGAACATCGAGGCGGTCGCACTCTATCCCTGGCTGCTGTGGCCGATGGTGCCGGTGATCGTGATCGTGCTCGCGTTCAACTTTTTTGGAGACGGCCTGCGCGACGCCGCCGACCCCTACCATTGAGCGGCACTTCACCCTACATCAGGGCGCAAGCAGCAAAACAGAGCCAATGCAGGAGGGGGTCCCATGTCGCGCCTCGATTCCATGATCAAGCGGATGACCGCGCAGCGGGCGTGCCTGAATGCCGCTTTCGAGCTGATCGCCGACGTGCCGGGCGTGGTGTTCGAGATCGGCCTGGGCAATGGCCGCACCTACGATCACGAGCGCCGGAACCTGCCGGGCCGCGAGATCTTCGTGTTCGACCGGGCGTTGAGCTCGCACCCCGATTGCCGGCCCGACGCGGCGCACGCGATCATCGGCGACGTGGTGGAAACGCTGCCGGTGGCGGCCAAGCGCTTCGCCGGCCGGGTCGCGCTCGTCCACAGTGACATCGGCAACGGCATCCCCGACTATGGGCGCCTGATGTCGGATTCGATCAGCGCGGCGCTGCCGGCGGCGCTCGCCAAGGGCGCGGTCGTCTTGTCCGACGAGGAGCTCGAGATCGAGGGTTGCGCTGTCCTGCCCGAGCCGCCGATGATCGATCTCAGGCGCTATTTCATGTACCGGAAGGTTTGATCCGGGACGGCTCGAGCCACTCCCCGCTTTCCCGGCTCCTGGGAAACGGAGAGAGAAGCCATTATCTGAAGGCCGCATGAGCCCTCCGACCGGCGGTGCCGGAATGCGTGCCCCAGGAAACTGGGACATTCGCACCGTAGGTCGGACTGAGTTTCCATGCGCGCGAAGCGCGCACCTGACCGGCACGAAACGGGCTACACTTTCCGTGCCGCCGGCACAGAGATCGGCAACTGCTTGACACTTTGAAGTCGAGACTGAGTTTGATCGGAGGC
>JANNSW010000641.1:0-4626 GCA_031403055.1 Hyphomicrobiaceae bacterium
ATCGACGAGGGCAGGCTTGTCGAGGGCGAGGAGCGAATCGCGATCCATCCCATGCTTGAATCAGCCCGGCAAAACCCGGTCAACGAGCAAGCCCTGAGTCCGGGCGTCGCACCCACCGGGCGACGGGGGGTGAGCAATTACCAAAACATACGCTAACACCGTCGCGCTGTCAATATAAAAACCACTCGTCTGCAATTATTTCTTTGAGGATTCAATACATTGAATTCTCAGCGATCAAAACGAACCGTTATATTCGCAATCAACCTCGCGGGGATTACTCATCGCTCAAGTCCTTGACGATATGGCGCGGGATGCTTTCTTCGCGGATGCCCTTCTCGGAGCGGGCAAAGCTGCGCACCGAGATGCCAGCCGCATGGACGCTTTCGGGATCGCCGGAAACGAGGGGATGCCAGGCGGGCAGATCGCGTCCCTCCTCGACCAGGCGATAGCCGCAGGTCCTGGGCAGCCAGCCGAGCCCGCCGATCTTATCCGCGGAAAGCTGGACGCAATCCTTGACCCGCTTGCGCCGGTTGGCATAGTCGGAGCAGCGGCAGGAGCCGATATCGAGCAGCCTGCAGGCGAGGCGCGTGGTGTGGATCTGGCCGGTGTCCTCGTCCTCGAGCTTGACGAGGCAGCAGCGGCCGCAACCGTCGCACAGCGATTCCCATTCCTCCTGGGACATTTCGGCGAGGCTCTTTCGCCTCCAAAATGGTGCATTCTCGCTCGACACAAGGTTCTCCCTGGGGGCTTTCGGGGTCTGCTATGATGACGACCGGCGCCAGATTCGACAAATCCGGACAGAGAGCAAGGGGCTCGAGCCGGTGTCGGGTCGGAATTGATCGGAGCTTGGCTCTGTGAGCAACTGGATTTTCAAACGTGCGGGACGGAGCCGGCTCGTCAACTGGCTCGATCTCGATTCGCAGATCGATGCCGGGCTGTTCGGAGCCTGGGAGAGCTTCAAGGACCGCTGGAACGCCTGGTCGACCTTCTTTGCACGTTTTCGGCTGACCGGCGCACCGCGCGTCCTGAACGAGCTGGTTTCCGAAGCAGCGACGCTTGGCACTGGCGGCATGATGCTGATGCTCGTGCTGGCCCAACCCGCGTTCGAAGCCGCCCAGAAGGAGGACTGGCTCAACGACGGCAACATCAGCGTGACGTTTCTCGACAAGAACGGCAACGAGATCGGCAAGCGCGGCGTGTTCCGCTCGGATGCCGTCCCGCTCGACGAATACCCCGACATCGTGATCAAGGCGCTGCTCGCGACCGAGGACCGCCGCTTCTACGACCATTGGGGCATCGACGTATTCGGCACGTTCCGCGCGCTGGCCGAGAACGTTCGCGCCAACGACGTCGTGCAAGGCGGCTCCTCGATCACCCAGCAGCTCGCCAAGAACCTGTTCCTGTCCTCCGAGCGCTCGATCGAGCGCAAGATCAAAGAGCTGTTCCTCGCGTTCTGGCTGGAGAACCGGCTCACCAAGGACGAGATCCTGAAGCTCTATCTCGAGCGGGCCTATATGGGAGGCGGCGCCTTCGGGTTCGAGGCCGCGTCGCATTTCTATTTCGGCAAGTCGGTCCGCGATGTCACGCTCGCCGAGGCCGCGATGCTGTCCGGCCTGCCGAAGGCGCCGACGAAGTACGCGCCGCATATCAATCTGGCGGCCGCGCGAGCGCGCGCCGACGACGCGCTCACCAACATGGTCCAGGCCGGTTTCATGACCGAGGGCCAGGTTCACGGCGCCCGCCTCAATCCGGCGCGACCGATCGACACGCGCAACCTCGACAGTCCCGACTACTACCTCGACTGGGCGTTCGAGGAGGTGAAGCGCATCACCGAAGGGTTCCCCGACCAGGTCTTCACCGCCCGCGCGACCGTCGATCTCGCCATCCAGCGTGCGGCCGACACGACGATCCACAATCTCATCAGCCAGCAGGGCCGCTCTAACCGTTTCAAGCAGTCGGCTCTCGTCTCCATGGAGCACGACGGCGCTGTCAGAGCGCTCGTCGGCGGCTACGACTATGGTGAGAACCAGTTCAACCGCGCCACCCAGGCGCGCCGGCAGCCCGGCTCCTCCTTCAAGTCCTACGTCTACTTGACGGCGCTCGAGAACGGGTTCACGCCGAACACTGTCGCACGCGACGTCTCACCCTCCTGCGGCAATTGGGCGCCCAGGAACTACGGGGGAGGAGCGAGTGGCAGCAGGGTCACACTCAGGGAAGCGCTCGCGCGCTCGCTCAACACGGTTGCCGTCTACCTCTCGTTGAAGGTCGGCCGCGAGAAAGTGCTTGCGAACCTCGACAAGCTCAACATCCACGGCGTCACCAAGAGCTGCTCCATGGCGCTCGGCGACACGGGCATCTCGCCGCTCGAGCACACGGGCGGATACACCGCCTTCGCCAACGGCGGCAAACCCGTCAGGCCCTACGCGATCCTCGAGATCACCAACACGAAGGGGGAGCTCCTCTATTCCCACGACCGCGACGCCCCGCCGCTGGTGCAGGCCTTCGACCCCGAGGTGATCGCCAACCTCAACTCGATGCTCGGGGCGGTCGTCTCGGAAGGCACCGGCACGAGGGCCGCGCTCGAGTTTACCGCCGTCGGCGGCAAGACGGGCACGAGCTCGGGCTGGAAGGACGCTTGGTTCCTGGGCATGACGGGCAAGCTGGTGACCGGCATCTGGGTCGGCAATGACGACTTCCGGCCCATGTCGAACGTCACCGGCGGTGTGTTCGTCGCCCCCGCCTGGAAGACCTTCATGACGGCGGCACTCTCGGGCGTGTCGCCCGGCGAGATCGTGGACATCCCCGGCATCCCGACGCATCCCGTGCAGCTAGCCGATCGCCAGCGGCTGCTCTCGCTGACGGGCACCGATCCGACGGCAGGCGAGCAGAAAACGGTGACCGATACGGGCGTAATGTCGGACGCGACGCGGGCCATCATCGAGCGTTTGGGGCAAGCGATGCGCAAGGCTGCGCAATCGAGCGGCGAGCGGACCGGCGAGAAAGCCGCTGGCGATGGCCGCAAGGCGGCGTTGCCTGCCGGCACAGCGCCCGCGGCCACGCTGGTCTACGCATCCGGAGCGCCCGCTCCAGCCCTGGTCGTGCCATGACGGTGACCGGGGAACCAACGGAATTCAGCCACGACGGGGGTGAACCGTGCGACTGCTGAGCGCCGTGGGAGCAAGCACCGATCTTGCGAGATTGCTGCGCCCGTTCACCGGTCTCGCGTTCCGGCGCGGGCAGCGAGCGGTGTGGCGGCTTGCGACCTGGCTCTTCAACGTGGCCGTCTTCGTCGTGGTCGCGCTCGTTTCCGGGCTCGGCAGCGCGTGGTACGCCGTGGACGTTGGCTTGCCATTCACAGTCGAGACCTATGGACCATGGCGAAGCTGGTCGGCGCTTGGTCACGCCAGCGCCGACCCCTACTCACTGGCTCACGCGATCCGGGCGGGCCAGTTGCCCCTCGCCTCGACCAACGCCCGATACTACGTCGCAACCCGCGACAGCGACGGTCGGCGCCTCTATGGCGACTGTGAGTATGAGGTCGCCGGCCAGGGACCGCCGGCAGGCTGGTGGAGCTTGGCCGTCTATGATCGCGCCGGCACACTGATCCCCAACCCCGCCGAACGATACGCGATCAACAGTGGCGCATTGATGCGCGAGCCCTCAGGGCGCTTCAGCGTCCGCCTCGCCAAGACAGCGCGGCCCGGCAACTGGCTGCCCGTCGGCAACGACGATGCGATCGTGCTGGTGATACGTGCCTATCTGCCTGACAACCCGGCGGACGCCGAGGCGGGCGGGTCGCGAGGCGGGCTCGCGGAATTGATGCCGACGATCGGGAGGCTCGATTGCCGCTGAAGATGATCCGGCCAACCGCGCGGACCTGGCTCTGGGCTGCAGCCGGTCTCATCGCCGGGGGAATGGTGCATATCGTGACGGTGCTGGCGCTGCCCCGCATGGCGGCCGACCGTATGATGGCGCCGGCGCTCGAAGCGACGCGGCTGAACGAGATCGTCGTGCTGCCGCCGGTGACGCCGGAGACCCAGGTGCTGCCCTTCATGGCACCCGATGTCCGCTACGCGCTCTGTCATTATGATCTGTCGGCGGGCGCTCTCTCCGTTCGCACGGCTCTGCTCGACGGCACATGGTCGATCGCGATCTACGATCTGAAGGGGCGGACCATCTACACGATCGCGGGCGCCGATCTGCAGCGGCGCGAGGTCGACATGCTGGTCACTCCCAGCGAGGACGAGCAGGTGGGCGCGATCCCGATCGGCAAGGACCGGCCGGCGAGCACGGTGTCGGTGACGGTGCCAGAGTTGCAGGGCCTGCTCGTCATCCGCGCGCCAGTGCCGGGCAGCTCCTACGCTCCGATCGTCGACAGCGCGTTGCGCCAGGCCAATTGCTCGATCCGAGCCAAGGGCAACACCGGCAGCAGCGCAACGATAGTTGCGCCCGACCCAGAGCCCTGAATGGCTCGCGTTGCAGCCCGCCGGCTACGACGCGAGCTGCTTGCGCCCGATCCCCTCGCGCGGCAGCTTGATCGCGTGCTTGGCACGGATCTGCTGATCGACCGCGTCGCTGATATGCTTGGGGAAATGGGTCGAGAGCAGGTCGCGCTTCTTCTCGATC
>JANNSW010000642.1:0-11618 GCA_031403055.1 Hyphomicrobiaceae bacterium
CGCTCTTTCGCTACATGTCGCCTTCGACGTTGCGGCAGCGCAGGCGCTCCATCGGGAGAACGGCCTGCAGGATCATTCCGGGAGTGCCTAGCCCATGTCCAATGCGAAATCGCCGCGGCCTGCCGCCGGCAAGGTGAGCCATGCCGACATGGCGAACGCGATCCGAGCGCTCGCCATGGACGCGGTCGAGGCGGCGAAATCGGGGCATCCCGGCATGCAGATGGGCATGGCCGACGTGGCAACTGTGCTCTTTGCCCAAGTGCTGAAGTTCGATCCGGCAAGGCCCGACTGGCCCGATCGTGACCGGTTCGTGCTGTCGGCGGGGCATGGCTCGATGCTGCTCTACTCGCTGCTCTATCTGACCGGCTATCCCGGCATGGACATCGGCCAGATCAAGTCCTTCCGCCAGCTCGGCAGCCATACGGCTGGCCATCCCGAGCACGGGCATTCACCCGGCATCGAGACGACGACCGGCCCGCTCGGGCAGGGCCTCGCCAATGCGGTCGGCATGGCGCTGGCCGAGCGCTTGCTGAATGCGCGCCACGGCGATGCAATCGTCGATCACAAGACCTATTGCATCGCGGGCGACGGCTGCCTGATGGAGGGCATCAGCCACGAGGCGATCTCGCTTGCCGGGCACCTGCGGCTCGGCAAGCTGATCGTGCTCTTCGACGACAACCAGATCTCGATCGACGGGCCGACCAGCCTTTCGGTCTCCGACGATCAGATGAAGCGCTTCGAGGCTTCGGGCTGGCGCACGCTGCGCTGCGACGGTCATGACGCTTCCGACATCGCCCGCGCGCTGCACGAGGCCGAGGGCAGCGACCGGCCCGTCATGATCGCCTGCCGGACCGTGATCGGGTTCGGCGCGCCCAAGAAGGCAGGCACCGCCGGCGCGCATGGCTCGCCGCTCGGCGCGGAAGAGATCGCGGGAGCGCGCGAAAAGCTCGGCTGGCCGCATCCGCCCTTCGTGGTGCCCGAGCCCATCCTCGCCGCCTGGCGTGCCGTCGGCGAGCGCGGACGGGAGGCCTCGAAAGCCTGGGACGCCCGGGCGGCCAAGCTCGACAAGGGCGTGCGCGGTCGCCTCGCCGATCCGATCGACAAAGAGGTCGCCGCCGCGATCGCCAAGACCGCAGGCGCGATCAAGCAGAGGTTCAGCGCCGAGCAGCCCAAGCTTGCAACCCGCGTCACCTCCCAGCAGGTGCTGGAAGCGCTGCTGCCGGTGGTGCCGGGCCTGCTGGGCGGCTCCGCCGATCTGACCGGATCGAACGGCACCAAGACCGCGCTGCACAAGCCCGTGAAGCCGGGCGCCTTCGCCGACAACTACATCCACTACGGCGTGCGCGAGCACGGCATGGCCGCCGCCATGAACGGCATGGCGCTGCATGGCGGCATCGTGCCCTATGGCGGTACCTTCCTCGTCTTTACCGACTATTGCCGGCCCGCGATCCGTCTCTCGGCGCTGATGCAGCAGCGGGTCATCTATGTGATGACGCACGACTCGATCGGTCTGGGCGAGGATGGCCCGACCCATCAGCCGGTCGAGCATCTGGCAGCGCTCAGGGCGATCCCGAATCTGCTGGTGTTGCGCCCGGCCGATGCCGTCGAGACGGCCGAGTGCTGGGAGATCGCGCTTGGCTCCGGGAAGTCGCCCTCGGTGCTCGCCCTCACCCGCCAGAACCTGCCGACGCTGCGGACAGCACATGTTGGCGAGAACCTCTCGGCGCGCGGCGGCTACGTGCTCTCCGAGATCGGGCATCGCGACGTGACGCTGATCGCGACGGGCTCGGAGGTCGAGATCGCGATGGAGGCGGCAAAGCTGCTCGCCGCCGACAAGCTCGATGCGGCTGTCGTCTCGATGCCCTCGTTCGAGCTGTTCGCGCGCCAGCCCAAGGACTATCGCGACCGGGTTCTGGGCAGTGCGCCCAGGATCGGCATCGAGGCGGCCATCGGCTTCGGCTGGGACCGCTGGCTCGGCGAGCGCGGCACGTTCGTCGGCATGCCGGGGTTCGGCGCGTCCGCGCCGGCCGAGCAGCTCTATGAGCACTTCGGCATCACGGCCGCGAAAGTAGCGGCGGCGGCTCGGGGATTTTGCTCAGCGTCGGGCCTGAGATCAGCGCAGGCCGGCAATCAATGAAACGCTCACGGCGTTCACCACAAGCATGATACGGTGACCGTCAAAACCCTAAATGTGAGGTCTCATGAAGATCGAGCTGACACCGGACGCGGCGCAATGGGTCGAAGCCGAGCTCGCGGCAGGGAATTTCGCGACGGCCGAGGATGTGGTGCGTCATGCGATTGCTCAGATGAAGGTCGTCGCCCTTAGGAGCATGCTCGATGCGGCCGTTGCCAAGGGGGGAAGCAATAGTGTTGCGGATGTGCGTGAGCACGTCTTGCGACGCCTTGACGAGGTGCATGAGCGCGCCGAGGTCTCGTGATGCACCGCCTGGTGTTTCTCGATTCCGCAAAGCACGATTTGGAGCGCATTGCGGAGTACCTTGCACGGGAAAGCCAGAGCCGCCCTGTTGCCGTGTCGTTTATCGACCGGTTGCTCGTCCGGTGCGAAAAGCTCGCCGCCATTGCGGGGCGCCGGGGCAAGGCCCGGCACGAATTGAGGTCCGAGTATCGAAGCGTGACTTTCGGAAACTACGTGATCTTCTTTCGATACGTGCAGGCCGGTAGCGAGAGCCTGCTCCAGATCGTCCATGTCCTCAACGGCCGACGCGATATTGAGGCCTTTTTCGCGCAATCAGGTGATGAGAGCACAGACGAATAAGACCAATTGGTCGCGTCATTCTTTGGTGCAGAGGCTGCAGCATGCTGTTCATGGTCGTCGAGCGCTTCCACGATCCCCACGCCACCTATGCGCGCTTCAAGGCGAAGGGGCGCCAGGCCCCGCCCGAAGCGCGCTATGTCGACAGCTGGGTCGACGCGACCGGCACCCACTGCTTCCAGCTGATGGAGTGCTCCGAGTTGAAGCCGCTGATGCAATGGGTCGCCGCCTGGCGCGACATCGTCGATTTCGAGATCTATCCCGTCGTGCCCTCGAAAGAGGCAGCGGAGATCTATGGAGCGGGGAAGGCGAAGGATTAGGCCCCCATGACAACGATCGACACCTCCAAGCTCCGCACGACCACGCCGGCCGATGTCCGGGGCAAACGTGTGCTGGTGCGCGCCGACCTCAACGTGCCGGTGAAGGACGGCAAGGTGGGCGACGCGACCCGCATCGAGCGCTTCGTGCCGACCGTCAATGGGCTTACCGCGGCGGGCGCACGCGTGATCGTGCTCTCCCATTTCGGCCGGCCGGACGGCGTGCGAAAGCCCGCCATGTCGCTCCGCCCGATCGCGGAAAAGCTCGCCAGCCTGCTCGGCCGACCTGTCGCCTTCGCCGAGGACTGCATCGGCGAGCCGGCCTCGAAGGCTGTCGCCGACCTCGCGGACGGCGGCGTGCTGGTGCTCGAGAACACGCGCTTCCACCAGGGCGAGGAGGAGAACGATCCGGCGTTCACGCGCGCGCTCGCGGTGAGCGGCGACGTCTATGTGAACGACGCATTCTCCTGTGCCCACCGGGCGCATGCCTCGACCGAGGGGCTCGCGCACCTGCTGCCGGCCTTTGCCGGCGCGCAGATGATGGCCGAGATCAAGGCCCTGCGCGCCGCTCTCGACAATCCCCAACGCCCGACCATGGCTGTGGTCGGGGGCGCCAAGGTCTCGACCAAGATCCCGATCCTGGAGAACCTCGCCAAGCGGGTCGATGCGCTCGTCATCGGCGGCGGCATGGCGAACACGTTCCTGCTGGCGCGAGGGATAGAGGTCGGCAAGTCGCTGGCCGAGCCCGACTTCGCCAAGACCGTGCACGAGATCACGGCGGCGGCGAAAGCTGCGGGCTGCGAGATCGTGCTGCCGGTCGATGCGGTGGTGGCTGGCGAATTCAAGGCGGGCGCCCCGTCGCGTGCGGTCGGGCTCGACGCGGTTCCAGCCGACGCCATGATCCTCGACGTCGGGCCGAAAACGGTCGCGGCGCTGATGCAACGACTCGCAGCCACTCGGACCGTGCTCTGGAACGGCCCGCTCGGCGCCTTCGAGATCGCTCCCTTCGGCGAGGGCACGTTCGCGCTCGCGCGCGAGGCGGCCCGGCTCACCAAGGCGGGGAGCCTCGTCTCGGTCGCGGGCGGCGGCGATACGGTTGCGGCCTTGAATGCGGCCCGCGTGACCGAGGATTTCACCTACGTCTCGACCGCGGGCGGCGCCTTCCTCGAGTGGCTCGAGGGGCGCACGCTTCCCGGCGTCGCGGCTCTGGTTGTGGCATGAGTACGGGACGCTTCGGATGGGACTACGAGCGGATCGACAACGTCAGCGCGGCGGTCGACGCGATCGCAGCGATTCGTTGCAATTGCGCGACGGCCTTGCGCCGCTCGCCCTTGTTGCCCGACCCGAGCAGTTTGGTGATCTCATCCAAGAGCGCCTGAATCTCGGTGATGCTGTGGAGCATGGGGCGATCTTTCGTTGCGGCGTGCGTCTCGATGGATCCCGACACGGGATCGGCAAATGGGGGCCTTGTTACCGGCGAGTGTTCCGTCCCATTCATTAATTTCCGGTGAAGCGGGAGCAATGGATGGAAATGCGGAACACCAACGAAGTGCTGGCTGGTAGGCTGGCCATTCGTTCGGGGTATCGAATGAATAAGTCCGAACGCGAGCGATCCAGCTTCCGGCTCTGACGCTTGGCCCCCAAAATTCCGTCCTGCCCACGTACCAGCCTGTGCTCGTGGTCGGGCCAGAACAGGAGGCAACCATCTGTTTCGGCGGTCGATTTTCCAGCTCGATAGCAACTACGCTGGTTTCAGGCGACTGGATCGAATGACGAGACCTGCTGTGTGGCTGTGTGTTTGCCCGACCCACGCGACTCGGGCCCGTTGCAAACGGCTGCCTCGTTACTTCCGCAACCCTGTCTTGGCGCGGACGGGCGCGCCCGGTTTCGGCGCGGGCTTCTTTTTGGGTGCCGGCTTTTTTGGCGCCGCTTCGGTCGCCGCGCGATCGACGGCTTCCTTCGCCAGCCGCAACGCCTTCAGTCGGGCAGTCTTGTCGGCCCGGGCCTGCCGTTCCTTCTTCTGCTCCTTGACCAAACCGTCCTGGGACTCGCGCCGCTGTGTCAGCCGGGTCTGAGTGCTCATTTTATTGGGGGCAGCCATTGATCTCTCCTGTGAGGCCCCGCGTCCTGAGTTCCAGGCTGCGATAGGTTCGAGGCTTCCCTCGTTTAGCACGACATCGGCCCGGCCTTGGCATCAATTCCAAGCCGAGCTCGCCAAAGTGGTTTTCTCGGTTTGGCGATAAAACTCCGCGAAAAAGCGACCTAGTGATCCGTCCCATTCATTCGATTCCGGCGAAGCTGGATCAATGAATGGAAAGACGGAACATAAGCAAAGAATTGTCTAGTGGGCTAGCCATTCATTTGGGGTACCAAATGAATGAGTCAGAACACTAGACAGGCATTCGTCATGCTGGAAGCATGTCTTCGACAGTCATGCTGGAAGCATGTCTTCGACAGTCATGCCGGAAGCATGTCTTCGACAAAACGGTCTTCCAACGATAGTCTGCTCAGGATTTCGCTCCGCCAGCGCTGCGCTTGCCGGGCGAATTCTTGGATTTGGCACCAAGCAGATTGGATTCCACTGGTGCGGCCTTGTCCTTGGCCTTCTTGGGTTTCTTCAGCTCGCGAGTGCCGCGTTGTTGTCCTTTGGCCATGTCCGTCTCCTCGATCAGGTGTTCGTTCGTGCGACCACGGGGTGCGGGCGTCCACTCAGCTATCGGCCGCATCGCGCTTCAGCGCAAGCTCCAGATCAGCCGGGTCGATCGCCACGCTTTCGCGCGCCAGGGCGTTGGTGAGGATCGAGGGCAACATGATGGCGGTCGAGACCCGGCGATAGGCGACCATGTCGAGGGTCTCCAGGCGCTCGTCCACGATCTCGATCCGGTAGGCCCCGGCCGGCTGCTCATCATCCATGCCGCGAAGCTGGAACGGATGCATGAAATTGACCGTCTTGCTCTGGGTTCGCTCGGACACCTAGCCTCCCGGGCTGAGCTCCTCGATCGGAGCCCGAAGCAACAGCAATGCGCCTTGATTGTGTTCGCAATGTGTCTGAGCAAATGATTTTAAGTTATCGATCCCCAAAACATGAATACATTCAATAATAAGGCCTGGGATTGTGGCAGCCGACACAGTGCGCGGAGCGCGGCAGCTCAAGCTGCTCGGCCCGCCATTCGCGGACGTATTGCCTCAATTGGTTTCGCGCCTCGGCCGGATGATCGATGCTGCAGGGTTTGCGCTGCTGGCGCGACGTCTTTGCAGCTGTCGCGGAGCGCCACGAACGGCAGACCGCCTCAGCCGCCGCTTGCGGCCTCGTGCGCCTGCCGGAAGGTGACGAGGCGCTTGCTTCGCTCGTCCCACAGCCGCAGCTTCAGGCACGACAGGCTCTGCCACAGCGTCATGCGCCTGACGCCGGCGAGCTCGGGGTGGTCGTCGAGCACCTGCGGCAGCCGGTAGTAGGGAATGCGGCTGCTGAGGTGATGCACATGATGCACGCCGATGTTGGCCGTGAACCAGCGCAGCACGCCAGGGAGGACATAGTGCGAGCTGCCGAGCAGCGCCGCATCCTGCAGCTCCCAGGTCTTGTCCTCCTCCCAGAATGTCTCCTCGAATTGGTGCTGCACGTAGAACAGCCATACCCCGATCGTCGCCGCCAGCAGCGTGATCGGGATCTGCACGGCCAGGAATGGCACGATGCCGAGCCATGCCATCATCGCGACCGCGACGACAATAATGCCAGCATTGGTGCCCATGGCACTGATCCAGACCCCCCAGCCATCGGCCATCAGGCCAAACGGCAGCCGGTTTTGAACGAGGAACAGATAGGCTGGTCCGAGCCCGAACATCACAATCGGATTGCGATAGAGCCGGTAACGCCAGCGGCCCAGCCAAGACAGCGCCGTGTACTCGCGCACTGTCAGCGTCTTGATGTCGCCGAACCCGCGCCTGTCGAGATTGCCTGTGCTCGCATGGTGCAACGCATGCGTGCGCCGCCACACGTCATAAGGCGTCAGTGTCAGCACACCGAGCACGCGCCCAATCCAGTCGTTGACGGGCCGGCGGCGGAAGAATGCCCCATGGCCGCAGTCGTGCTGGATCAGGAACAGCCGGACCATGAATCCAGCCGCCGGGATGGCCAGCAGGAGTGTCAGCCAGTAGCCAATCCAAAGCGCCGCCCAAGCCGATGTCCAGAGCGCCAGGAACGGAACCGCGGTCACGATGATCTCGCGCGCGCTGCGCCACTCGTCCGGCTCGCGGTAGCGGCCGAGCGACTTGATCCAATTCTGCTGGAGAGCCGCGCTCGGCTCGGCGTCCGTTGTGCTCGGAATCGAGGTCATCCATGGTGAGAGCCAAGCCGTGGCGCAACCATAGCAGCGAATCACGCGCGCATTGCGACATCGGTCGGAAGGGCAAACTGCCGCAACCGGCCTGGCGCTCGCTGTCGCAGGCGCAAATGCAGACCCTGCGGCGATTGAGCGCCGGCTCGCGCCTCGAAACGAGTTGTTGACGACCTGTCATTCGAATCATTTAACTTCAGGTCTGCAGGCAGAGATCTCGGCTACCTGCGAGGCGCGACGGCCTGAAGCAGGGCAAGGGCGCCTTGGTGGCATGGCTCGCCGAGCCTCGCCAGCTCGCACACGGAGGCGAAATCCTACGATGCGACCCTTCGCATGCCCTCATTCCCGGCCGGAGGGCGTGGACGGCTGCTGGCAAAGCGCCGGCCCCATGTGCAGGCCCAGATCGAGCCATCAGCAGCGCGGCCAACGCCGCCGCCCGGATCTCGTTGCGTCATGGTTGCGTCGTTGCGACTCCAACTCCGGCAACTCGAACTCATGGAGCGGCACATGCTGAAGCGTCTCGGACTACGAATCGCGGATCATCGCAGGACGAGCGCCGAAACTGCCGACGGGGCATTCCGGTGGCGTTTGTGGCGCGGGTACGAGGTCAAGCATTGCTTCCATCTGCATCATCCGCCAACTAGCTGAAGCGTGACGTGCCCGCCCGGTCAGCGGACTGGGCCACGAAGAGGGAGTCGGCCCGGCGGCCGGCTCCCGTACCGTCAGGCGCCCGAATTGTCTTCGATCTGGGGCTGATCGGCGGGCTTCGACAGCTTCTTTTGCTGATCCGAGGCGGCCTCCTCGGCCTCATCCTGATAAGGCGCGCTCCCCTGGTTCAGCGCGATCAGGAGCGGCGTCAATCCTTCGGTGTCGACCAGGCGGAAGACCTCGACATCGCGCTGGGCCTGCTCGCTCCATTCCGCGATGCCGAGTGCGCGCTGGGCCTTCGAGAGCACGCCGTGATTGCGGATGCGCTTCTGCCCCTCCTTCGTCAGCGGGAGCACGAAGGGCTTCCTGAACAGCAACCGGTCCCAGAGGTTGCGTTCGTCGTTGACGGGCACCCAGCCGTCCTTGCGGAGGTCGCGCAACGGGGTCAGATCGCTCGTGCTGTCGCGCATCTCCTCCTTCCAGATGGTTTGCAACTCCCGTTTCGACAGCGGGCGGATGAGCTTCACGTCGCTGAAGACACCGGCCAAGTGGTTGATCGCGAGTGCGCGCTGCTCCTCGCCCGCTCGGCTCTTGTCGCAGCTGTAGACGTTGGGGATGACGAAGTAGGATTCGCCCGCATGGTGGATGAGATGGCCCCGAACCCATTCGAGGTCGGCATCAGGCGCCCTTGCGATCGCTGTCTGGATGGCGCTCTGGAGCTGTCGCACGACCGCCCCGGTCGGCAGCTTGAACTGGGACTGCGTCTCCTGGAGGCCGGTATGACGGATCGGACCGGCGGCCGGCGGGTTCAGCAGCGCGAGCGCGAGCAGCCCCAGATCGATGCCGATCGTTGCCAGCAGCGCGATCATGTCGCGGCCGGTGATCGGCTCGCCGGCGGCGGTGGTGTCGCCGGTGTTGGAGCCGCCCGTGAACACGTAGGCGACGAGGCTCGCGCCATAGGACCCCATGTTTGCCCAGAGCCGTTTGACGGCATTGGCGACGCCGGCCGGCCCCTCGTTGAAAGCAGCCTCCCGCAAGGTCAGCACCGCCGGCTGGTCGGCCTGGTCCGCGGCTTGGGTCAGACGGTCGGCGAGCGTAGGATCATAGCAGGAAAACCCGGCGGTTCCGGGAGCTGCGGCAACCGCCTTGGCGATCGCGCGCATCTCCGCAGCCGTTGATTTGCCGAGCTCGTTGCTGCGCGACGCAATGCCGCGCGCCTTCGATCGAACCTCGGCGGCCCGCGTCTCGAAGAACTTCTGGCGCTCGAGCACCGTGCCGCCTTCCAGGCTCTGGACGGTCTGCTGGATCGCCTCGAGGTCTGTCCGTGCCGGCCCCAGCCAGGAGCGGTTGACGCTGTCGCGCAGGCCCGCGATCGAGTCCCGCACGGTGCGGCGCGCGTTGTAGAGCGGTCCGCGGCCGGCTCCCGATGCCTGGCCGCAGCTGCCCCCGCTCGTCTCCTCGCGCGACATCTGACCCTCGGACCAGACGAACACGCTTTCGATCTGGGCGCCCACCGCCTCCAGGCGGGCATTGATCGCCGAGCCGGCGTCGCGCGCGTCCTCCTGCAGCCCCGAGAGGCTCGTGCGCGTCGCCTCCTCGCCCGCGATCAGACTCCACCAGAAACCGTAGCCGAAGCCGATCGACCACAGCGCGAGGAACACGTAGAGCGGGAACATGATCAGCCGCTCGCTCCATTTCCGTTGCGCGCCGAACGATTCCCTGAGCGCCAGCCACATCAGAAAGGTGAGCGTGATCACGATCGCGATGACGAGCACGTCGTTGGAGATCGACAAGCCGCCCGGCAGCTCCGAGCTCTGGCCAGCGGGCGAGGCCGAGACGCCGATGATGAAGTCGCGCATGCCGTGCCAGGTCGCATAGCCCGAGATGATGAGCAGCATGAAAGAGGCGACGCCGATCAGCGCATTGCGCCCGAACAGATAGTCGGCGAGGCGCCCCCAGCCGGACATCATCGTCGTTCTCGGCTCACTCATGCGACGCCCCCCGTACAAGACCGCGTACCCCGGCCGTACCATGCCAGCCCCGGCCATGAAAGGAAACGGGGCTTGTTGTCCTGCCGGGATCGCGGCGGCGGGCGAGCCGGAGCGGGCTGAAGGGGACGAAGCGGACTTGGGGCGCTGACGCCACGACCTTTACCGGAAGAGCCACACTCGATATGAGCAGCGGCCCCTGGGGGAGCTGATCAATTGCGGCCGACACAGCGCTATAGCGCGAGCAGATTGTTTTTCCGTGCCCAATCGATCCAGTCGACGGAGTCGGTTGTGGTGACAGTGAATTCGCGATCGAGCGGAACGTGCTCCATGAAGATCATGAGGTTCTCACAGGACCAGCGGGCATTTGGGGCAATGAGTCCATCGCAGCCGAGAAAGGCAATCGCGGCACCGATTTCTTGGGTGCGTGAATAGTTGATCGTCTCATACAGGTCTTCCCGCACGCCGAGAGATGCAAGGTCCGAGCGAATGAGGCGCGGCGTCTTGGTCGTACCAACTGCAAGAGTGTGCAGCGCGACAGGCTGGATCGGCATTGGGGTCAGCTGGCTCCAGTGGAACGCAATCTCCGCCAACGCACCCTCGCGCTCCAAGCTCGTGTAAAGAATCTCGGGGCCGTTGCCGGGAGCCCAGCGGCCGCCTCGCGTTGAAGCCAGCAGGGGATCATGTTTCACGCGCGTCGCGCGATAGGCGCTGCCGCCGAACGCGGCTTGCGGACGCCGGCTCTACGCGTCCAGGAGCGCCGGATCGTGGCTCGAGCGACCTTCTCCTCTCAGACGAAGACGCTGTCCCTGAGCTGGTCGATGACGGCAATGACTTCCTCGGTGTTGCCGGCCTGAATGAGCTCGATCGGGATCTGACCGCCGAGCAGTTTCTGGCGGGAGAAGAGCCAGAGTTTGATCTCGTCGGGTTGATCGTAAAGGTCGGTCAATTGATCGACGATGTAGTCGAGGTCGAGCAGGCGGCGCTGCGCATCAGGGCGCGGTACAGCTTTGCTCTGGTTCCACTTCGAGACCGTCTCCGGCTGAGCTCCGGTGACCGCCGCGATGTCGGCGGAATTGAGTGTCGACTTGTCCCTGATGATCGTGAGCTTTCTCGCGATTGCTGTCGTTGTCATGGGTTACCTCATACTCGGATACGAGAAGTGGAGATGTCTGATCGCCCGCCCGACATGGGGCCTCCTAAGGAATTGACGTTTTCATTGACGCAAGAACCACGTTTACATTGATGTTGAAGCCGTCTTTAGCACGGTGGCAATAGGCAGCGCAAGGGAGCGCCGCGTCGTCCGCCCTTGCCCCGCCGCCGCCCGACGCCCTTCAACCCATCATCGACGCGACCGGGGGGGCAGCGGAAAATCCGCAGCGAGCGGCCGGATCCATATCGCCGGTGTCCGTTCCTGCTGCTGTTGATGCTTTGACAAAACAATTTTGTGATCACATTATGCGATCACCCGTCGCCGAGCCCTTGGCCTGCGCCCAATAGCGCGCGCTCGAGGGCCAATGGCGGCACGACGGGAATGGATTCAAACGGCGGAAACAAT
>JANNSW010000643.1:0-4758 GCA_031403055.1 Hyphomicrobiaceae bacterium
GCTGCCAGCACCTCGAGCAGCACCTCGCCCGGCCCCGGCTCGGGGACCGGGACGCGCCGGATCTCGAGCCGATCGTAGCCGCCATTGCC
The DNA here is from genome assembly GCA_031403055.1 of Hyphomicrobiaceae bacterium. Taxonomy (GTDB): domain Bacteria; phylum Pseudomonadota; class Alphaproteobacteria; order Rhizobiales; family Hyphomicrobiaceae; genus JANNSW01. The sequence continues at coordinate 90 of JANNSW010000643.1, forward strand.
GGTGGTGACGACCGCCAGCATGGTGCGCATGCCCGGCTTCAGCTCGAAGCGGCCGGCCTGCGGGGCTGTCAGTTGGCCCAGATGCATGGGATTTCCTTCCAGCGAACCAGTCTATATCTCCACCCAGGTCCCGTCCCAGAACGCTTCCGCCTCCTCGCGCATGGTGCGCCGGGCACCGAGCAGCACCGGTCCGGGCTCGATGCCGCCCGAGCGAAGCATGCGCTCGGCCTTGGCGGCGGCGAGTGTCTGCGGCGCGGCGATCAGCTCGACCGCCGTCATCGCCAGCGCTGCCGACGCCATCAGCGGCCCGGCATGGCTCGCGGGGCTCCCCGTCAGCGCCGTCATGCCCCAATGGTGGAACGGCACCTGCTCCGGCACCGCCCAGTTGACGCGCCCGAGCGGCACCCGCCAGCTTGCTTCCCCATCGTCCTGGCCGTACGGGTCGCTGCCCTCGCGATGGAGGCGCAAGCCCCGATCGAGCCGCATCGTCTCGCCCGGCCGGATCGCCCGCGACAGCTCCTCCATATAGGCGACGTCGGCGTTCGAGTGTCGCGGCGCCCCGACCGTCTCGAGCGCGCGCTGCAGCACTTCCGCGATCGTGTCGTTGGGCAGATAGCCCCGCGTTCCGGCAATGAATTGCTCGCGAAAGCCCAGGCCATTGGCCTCGACGACGCCGCGTGCGGTCGCGACGAACGCCCGGTAGGCCGCGAGCGCACGTGGCTGCTCCTGATGCCGGACAATGATCCAGAGCCGCGCCTCGGCCGGCGCGACATTGGGAATGTGTCCGCCCTGGCGCATCACATGGTTGAGGCGGACATCGCTATGCTCGCCTTGCCTGAGGCCGGTGATCGCCTGCAGTGCCAGCTCCACGCCTTCGAGCGCGTTGACCTTGCTGGCGCTGCCACCATGGCCGGATTCGCCCTCGACCACCAGCTCGCCATTGATGACGGACTGACAGGGCCGCGAGATCGCGCCGTTCTGATAGTCGCCGTGCGAGACGAGGATGGCGTCGAGCCCATCGAAGGCGCCCGCTTCGAGCAAGGCAATCTTGCCCCAGACGATCTCCTCGGCAGGCGTGCCGATCAGGATGATTTCGCCGGCAAGGCCCAGCTCCTCGATCGCGCGTGCCGCGGCGATGGCCGCGGCCGTGTTGGCGGGTCCGATCTGGTTGTGCCCGCAGGCATGGCCCGCGCGTTTGCGGCCGGGTTTGCGATAGGGCACGGCATCGTTGTCGAGCCCCGGGAGAGCATCGTACTCGGCCAGGATCGCGATGCGGGGGCCCGCGCCAGTGCGTTTTTTGGCGATGAATGCGGTGGCTATGCCGGCCGGTGCGCGCTCGACCTGCAAACCCTCGCGCTCGGCCCACCCCGACAGGTGCGCCATCGCGCGGTGCTCGAGGTTGGGCAGCTCGGGCTCATGCCACAGCAGCCCGAAATGGCGGACGATCTCTGGCTCGAGTGTCTGCCAATGGCGGCGGGCGGTCTCGGCAAGTCGGCCTGATGCTGTCATCGCTCGTCTCCTTCCGTGCTCATCAGATGGCGGGCGACCAATTCCTGCAGCTGCCAGAGCATGGGGTCGCGTATGCCCAGCTGCTCGCATTTGAGCACGGTTTCCAACAGGTACTCCGCACTCGGTCCGGCGTGGCCTGCCGCGGTTGCAATGTAGCGCGCCGCGTCGGGGATCGGCACCCGGGCCGCGTAGCGGTCGCTCTGGCGGTTGGCGGCGAAGGTGATCGCCGGTGTCGTCCCGTCCCCGGTGACGGCGCAGACCAGGCGCGGCCGGTAGCCATTGCCGATCATCTCGCGGCCCCAGACTTTTCGCATGGTGTCGCGCACGCTCGGGCCCGCCAGCCGATAGACCATGCCGCAACAGGCCCCGCCCGGCTCGACGGCGAGCATCAGGCCGGGCTTGGCTCTCGACCCACGCCAGCGCCAGAGCCACAGGCAGAAGCGCCGGTGCCAGCCGGTGATGGTCGCGACCCGTCCCTCGCCGAAACCGTCCTCGGGCTTCCACATCAGCGAGCCATAGCCGAACAGCTGCAGCTCCGAGGGCGCCCCGATCGACAGCCAATAGCGATCGAAGGAGACGTCGAGCTCGGCCTCGGTCAAGAGCCGCACCGCATTGGGATCGTCCGCCGGCAATACCGGAAACGCCCTCGCGATCAATTCGCGGGTCAGGTGAGGATCGCGGAAACCGTTGTGGCGCATGGGTGGAGGGACGCACGCTGTGGCAGGGCGCCACCAGTGAAGCGCGATTGAGCGGCGCGCGCAATCCCCGGAAATGGGTGTGTCAGTAGCTCGTGATATGTCGCCTTTTTGTAGCTCGTGAAGTGTCGTGTTGCAGGGTGCCCTGAACGAAGGGGGCGCGATGGGCACGGCACGGGTTCACGAGGGTATCCGGAGGATGCGGTTTTCGAGTTTGTTGGACCGTCAGGAGCGGGGCGAGATCACGCAAGGGGAGGCGGCGGAGTTGTTGGGTGTGTCGACCCGGACGTTTCAGCGGTGGGTGGAGCGGTATCAGGAGGAGGGAGATGGCGGGCTCGTCGACCGCCGGATTGGCCGGCCTTCGCCGCGGCGGGCGCCCGAGGAGGAGGTTGAGAGGATGCTCGGGCTCTTCCGCGACAAGTACGCGGACTTCACGGTGAAGCACTTCCACGAGCAGCTGGTGAAGCGGCACGGCTATGGTCTCAGCTACACGGTGACGAAGCTGCGGCTGCATCGGGCGTGCCTTGTGCGTCCTGCGGTCAAGCGATCGGCGCACCGCAAGAAGCGGCCACGGCGTCCGGTGCGGGGCATGCTCGTGCATCAGGACGGGTCGCGGCACGTGTGGATCGAGGGGCTGCCGGCACTGGATCTGATCGTGACGATGGATGACGCGACGAGCGAGATCTACTCGATGGTTCTGGTCGAGGAGGAGGGGACGGCCTCGACGTTCTGGGCGTTGCGGGAAGTGGTCGAGGCGCACGGTCTGTTTTGCGCCCTCTACACGGATCGCGGCAGCCACTATTTCCATACGCCCAAGGCCGGGGCGAAGGTCTCCAGGGAGCAGCTGACGCAAGTGGGCCGGGCGCTCGCGCATCTGGGCATCGAGCACATCGCGGCCTACTCGCCGCAGGCGCGCGGCCGGTCGGAGCGAGCCTTCGCGACGCTGCAGGACCGCCTGCCCAAGGAGCTGAGGCTGGCCGGGATCACGAGCATCGAGACGGCGAACCGCTGGCTGGCGGACGTCTACATGGCCGAGCACAACCGCGCCTTCGCCATCGCGCCCGAGGCGGAGGGCACGGCCTTCGTTGCCGACCGCAGCGAGGCATGGCGCGAGATCCTTTGCGTGATCGAGGAGCGCCAGGTCGGCAACGACAACACGATCGCCTGGGACAAGCAGCGCCTGCAGCTGCCGCAGAGCCGGCTGCGTCCGCATTTCGTCAAGGCGAACGTTCGCGTGCACGCCTATCCGGGCGGGCGGGTGAGCGTGTTCCTGGGGCCGCACCGGCTGGCGACGTACACCGCGGAGGGAACGTTGGAGGAGGTTCCGGGGGCTGCGAGCGTGGCAACGTGCTCGAGGCCGTCAAGGGCTGGCCTGGCGAGGCCGGAGCAAGCGGCGCGGCCACCGCGGCGGCCACCCTTGACCGCCTCTGCGCGCGCCGCCAAGGCGCCGCCATGCCGGAAAGGCTCAAAAGGCACGGCCAAGGGCCGCGCCATTCGCCACCCAACCAGGAGCAAAGCCCAGGACGTGCCGCAGCCTTGAAGCCAGCGGACCCGGGACGCCCCAGCTTCCGCCCCGGATCGTCCGCACACAAAGAAGCTGACAGTTCACGAGCTACGAGGATACGACAACTTCACGAGCTATGGACATCCCCGGAAATGGGTGGCACACAGCCCGGTTGGCCGTCGCACGCCGTCCAACGGCCCAAAGCCTGGGCGAATGCCCTCGCAAGCCAGCCGCCTTTCCGCTATCCTCGCGCTTCGCTCCTGCCGCCACGAGGACCAGCACGCATGGATGCTCCGCTTGCCCTGGGCTACTCGGTCTGCCCGCACGATTGCCCCTCCACTTGCGCACTCGAAGTCGAGCTGTTGGACGAGAAGCGCATCGGGCGCGTGCGCGGCAACAAGCGCCACAGCTACACCCAGGGCATCATCTGCGCCAAGGTTGCCCGCTATGCCGAGCGGATCCATCATCCCGACCGGCTGACCCATCCGCTGCGCCGCGTGGGTGCCAAGGGCGCGGGCAAGTTCGAGCGCGTCACGTGGGACGCGGCGCTCGATGAGATCGCCGGGCGGTTCGATGCGGCCGAGGCAAAGTTCGGCGCGACCAGTATCTGGCCCTACAACTATGCCGGCACCATGGGCCTCGTGATGCGCGACGGCATCGAGCGGTTGCGCCACGTCAAGCGCTACTCGCGGCAGAATTCGACCATCTGCGCCAACCTCTCCTATGCGGGCTACACCGCCGGCACCGGCAAGCTCGCGGGCGCGGATTCCCGCGAGATGGCGAAATCCGACCTCATCGTGATCTGGGGCACCAATCCGGTCAACACCCAGGTCAACGTGATGACGCATGCGGTGAAGGCGCGGCGCGAGCGCGGCGCCAAGATCGTGGCAGTCGATGTCTATCGCAACGGCACCGTCGAGCAGGCCGATATGGCGATGATCCTGCGGCCCGGCACGGACGC
>JANNSW010000644.1:0-6133 GCA_031403055.1 Hyphomicrobiaceae bacterium
AGCACGACGGTCACGAGGTTGTTGCGGATCCCGGCGAGTGTCCGGATGGAGGAGCTGGCGACCGCCTCCGAGATCGCGCCCACGATGCGCTGCGCGCGGGCATGGCTCTCCATCTCCGAGGCGTTGGCGGATTGCGCAACAGCGATGCAGTAGGACTGCCGCTGCTCGAGATAGCCTGCGCGCTTCAAGAGCCGTGCGACGCGTCCATCGGACTCATCGTAGCCGCTCAGCAGGATGTTCAGCAGCTCGGTCCTGAGGTCCCCCTCCGCTTCCGCGAGCATGCGCGTGTGGGCGACATATTCCGATGTCGCGATGGTGCTGATCGTGTTGGTGTACTCGATCGCGAAGTCGGCGACTGCGGAGACGGCCTCCTCGTGGCTCTTGGGCGCGCACGCAATCGCGGCATCCCGCAGCCAGTGCGACAGCACCCGGTGGCCGCATCGATAGGCGTGCAGCATGGCTTCGAGCGGAAACCGCTGCTCGGATCTGAGCTGGGCCTGCGCCCGGACGAAGCCGAAGTCGCCGACGGCGCCACCCGCGAACAGCCGGCGGAGCTCCTGCACGTGCTCGCCGGCGTGCTGACTGAGTGCCGGCATGATCTCTGGATTGCCGGAGGCCGAGAAGGCCGGAATTTCCGCGAGCACCGCGTCGCGAAGCGCGTTGCCGGCGGATGCCATGGACGTGCCCAGTGCCACGGCGGCCTGCGGAATGACGCCCGATCGGGCGAGCACCGCCAAGGCTTGGCGCATGGGGCCACATCCGGGCAAAGTATCTGCAGTAGGCGGCTTGCTTTTCGGCAAAGTATCAGGACCACAAAGACTATCCAGCATTGTCGATGTGGCGTGAAGCGATAGATTTGGATCCACCGCTTCACGGCAAATCTCGTTTTAGTCAGTCGCTGCGCCAACTATGAGTTTCTCGGCCGTTGCGACCTAATTCTTCTTGAGATCCATGACGACCATTTGGCCGTTCTCGTTTCCAGCTACAAATTCAATTGCATCGCCTTCCGCAAGCCCCACGAGCTTGGCCGGGTCGGTGGCGCGGAAAACCATGGTCATGGCCGGCATGTCGAGATCGGCGATCGCCTCGTGTTTCAGCGTGATCTTGGCCTCCTCCGTGTCCACTGCCTTGACCTCGGCCTTGGTCCAGGTCTCGGCGAAGCCCGGGGTTGCGACAAAGGCAAGCGACGTTGCGATTGCGGCTGCGCAAATGATCTGCCTGAGAATTCCCATGTTCCTACCTCTTTGATTGGGTTGTTGCTGCCGATGCTTCGACGCCGCGCACGGCGGCAACACGTGTCGTGCGACGGGGCTCCTTCTTGACGACTTTTGTGGCCGAAGCGGGTTCCTGCTGCAGGTCCTCCTCGGCAATGGTCGCCGCGATTGGCTTCGCAAGCACTATGATCTTGCCGCGCATGCCTGCCTGGAAGTGGCCGGGGACGAGACAGCCGTAGTGAAACTCCCCCGGCTTATCGAAGGTCCAGAAGATCTCCCCGCTGCTCTGCTCGGGAACATGCGACATGTACGGCTCGGCATGCTCCATGTCGGGGAACTTCTCCATGAGCGCCGCATGCTCGATCAGCGCTGGCTCCGTGCCGATCACCATCTCGTGCAGGATGTCGCCCTTGTTCCCGATGCGGAAATGGATCGTCTCGCCCTGTGTAACCGTCAAAACATCGGGCTCGAACTTCATCTCGTCGCTCATGGAGACCTCGATCGCCCGGGTCACATTCTTGGGGTCGCCCGTCCGTCCGAACTCGTTCTCGACCATGAAAAGGTTCGCGCGCTTATGAGGGTTCTTGCCGTGGGCAAGTGCATCGCCGGGCGCCAAGGCCAGGAATGCGATGCCGATCAGGATTGCAGGCTTCATGTCGTTTCCTTTTGTTGGCGTGCTTGAAATCGGACTACGTGTCTTTGTTGGCGACCAGGTAAGCGACTGTTCCTTCGGGATGCTTGAACCAGCCCGGGTCCTGGAAGTCGCGTTTCGCAAGGCCTTCACGAACTTTAACGACACTGAACATGCCTCCCATCTCGATCGGGCCGAACTGGCCGAAACCCGTCATCATCGGGATGGTGTTCTGGGGCAATTGCATCTCCATGACACCCATGTCGGCCATGCCGCGCTCGCCCATCACCATGTAGTCAGGCACGACCTTGATCAGCCGGTTGGCGATGCCGCGATGGTCGACGCCGATCATGGTCGGCACGGAGTGCCCCATGGCGTTCATGGTGTGGTGCGACTTGTGACAGTGGATCGCCCAGTCACCCTCGTAAATCGCGTCGAACTCGAAGGCCCGCATCTGTCCGACAGCACAATCGACCGTCACCTCCGGCCAGCGCGCGCCCTCGGGAACCCAACCGCCATCGGTGCAGGTGACGGCAAAATCGTAGCCGTGCATGTGGATCGGGTGATTGGTCATCGTCAGATTGCCGAACCGGACCCGGACGCGGTCATTCTTGGCCACGACCAGATGATCGATTGCTGGAAACACGCGGCTGTTCCAACACCAGAGATTGAAATCGGACATGGTGTTGACCCTGGGCGTGTAGCTGCCAGGATCGATATCGAAGGCGTTGAGGAGGAAGACGAAATCCCGATCGACCTTGCGGCTTTCGGGGTCCCTCGGATGCACCACGAGGAAGCCCATCATGCCCATCGCCATCTGCACCATCTCGTCGGCATGCGGGTGGTACATGAAGGTTCCCGACTTCCTCATGTCGAACTCGTAGACGAAGGTCTCGCCAGGCTTGATTTGTGGTTGGGTCAACCCTCCGACGCCGTCCATGCCACAGGGAAGCAGGATGCCGTGCCAGTGAATGGTCGTATGCTCCGGCAGCTTGTTGGTCACGTAGATGCGAACCCGCTCGCCTTCGACGCATTCGAGCGTCGGGCCGGGGCTCTGGCCGTTGTAGCCCCACAGGTGAGCCTTCATTCCGGGGCCGACCTTGCGCACGACAGGCTCGGCGATCAGGTGGAACTCGCGGACGCCGTCCTTCAGGCGATAGGGCGCCGACCAGCCGTTGAGTGTCACGACGGGGTTATAGAAGGGACCCTCCGCCGGTAGCGGCGGCACCTCCATGCTGGATTTGTCCATAATCCGGGCCTCGGGCACGCTGGCCAGCGAGGTGCGGGGCACGCTCGAGGCGGCGACGATTGCCGCCGCCCCGCCCTGCAGGACGCTACGACGCGTAATCATGGTCGTTTCTCCGTTTTGATCTCGATGATTGCCAGGGCACGCATGCTCAGTGCCCCTCTTCCTCAGCCGCGGCGACGTCCATGCCGGCCCCGCTCATGGCGGGCGCATCGCCTTTGCCGACCAGCATGGCAAAGCCGAGTTGCTCCTTGGCGAGCCAGAAATCGCGTTTGGCGTCGATTGCCGCGAGCGTTGCCTCGGCGGCCTGCCGGCTCACGGTGATCAGCTCGAACACGCCGACCAGCATGCCGTTGTAGCGAAGCAGCTCCTCCTCCGCGATCCGCTGGCGCAAGGGCGTCACGTCCTGCTGGAAGTGGCGGGCGATGTCGAGCAGGCCGCGATAGTTGAGATAGGCTTCCCTCACCTCGGAGCGCGCCGCGACCGCCATCGCGCGCAGCCGCTCGACAGCTTGCAGATAGGTCCATCTGGCCTTGTCGATCTTGGCCTCACCGCGATCGAAGATCGGGATCGAGATCTCGAGCTCGGCGCCGTTCATGGTGAATGACTTGCCCGGCTCCCCACCGCTGCCCTTCTCGTCGACATCGACACTGAGGCCGGACAACTCGAGCAGACTGATCCGCGCGGTCCGCTCCGTCAGGCCGAGCTGTGCTGCCATCACCTCGATCTCGACACGGGCAGCCGCGAGATCGAGGCGCTTTGAAACCGCCATGCGCTCGACATCCTCGCCCGGCAGCGGGCGCTTCAACAAGTCCGGAAGCCGGGCGGGCAGGCTGATGCGGGCTTCCTCGCCCCAGAGCCCCATCTCCCTGACGAGCCGCTCTCGCGATGTCGAAACAGCCAGTCTTGCCCTGCCAAGGGCCGCCGCTGTGTCGGCCTTCAATGTCTGGATCCGGCTCTGGTCGAGCGCTGAGCTGTTGCCGACGCCGGCCATTCTGGCCGCAAGCTCAGCCGCGATCTTGGTCTTCTCGAAGATCGTTTCCATGATCGCCACCCGCTCGCGAGCGGCGACCGCCTCGACCCAGCCGCGCCGGACGCGATCAGCAATGCCGGCGATCTCGAGCGCAACCAGAAAGCGCGTACGCTGAGCGGAAGCCTCGGCGATCGCAATGCGATCGCGCATCGTCAGGAACGACAGCACGTTGACCAGAAGCTGGCGCTCGAACTCGATCTCAACGCCTGAGACGAGGCGAGCGATCGACAGCGTCGGATTGATCGGACGGCCCGCCTGATCGACATCGGCTTCCGCGATGCCGAGGTCGGCCAAGGACCCCTGCACGGCGGCAGAGCGCAGCAACGCGATCTCGACGGCGCTCTCCGCGGACAAAGGCGCTGCGAGCAGCTCCGTCACGCGCGGGTCGTCACTCGGTCGCGCATGGTCGCTGTCATACCAGGCGAGGCCTTTGCCGGTCCGCTCGCGCACGAGGTCCTCGACCTCCAAGAAGGCTCCTTGCGGATCGGCGGTCGCACAGCCGGTGAGGAAAAGCGCCGCAATTAGCGTTGCCCATGACGGGAGCCTGGCTCGCATGGTGGCGCCGGACGCGCGATGATCGGGGGTCATGGCGTTGCCTTCCGCTGCGGCATTGCGCCTGGCGCGAGCAGCTGGCCCCGGGGCCCGTCGAGTTGCTCGGCAAGGTCGTTTGCCGCCCGCCAGTCGACAGGCTTCTTGACGATGTCGATATGCTCGTAGCCGTCGAGAATAGGCTCGTAGTCGAGAGCGAAGGTAGGAGCCTCGGGCTCGTCGGGCTCGACAGCAAGCGTCGGGTCGATTGCGGCGACGGAGAGCGTCGCAACCAAAGCGAAGGCAAGCAGGCAAAGTATTGCCGTGCCTCCGCGCGGGGCGGAAGCCAGAGACTGCCAACTCATGTCAGATTCCTCACTGCATCCCATCGACTGGGACGCACACCGCTAGCTACGACGACCGCGAAGCTTCAAGCGGTTGGAATTCGAGGTGGCGGTGGGTCGACTCCGACGAGCCGTCCATTGGCGACGGGAGCCGTCGAGTGAATGAAAGCAATCGCCCCAAAACACACTGGAGACTGATCAAATCGCACCACAGCCGTGTCCGCGAAGCACGCGACGCCACAGCAATCGTCTGTGAAAGATGAATTGGGTGTGTCTGTCGAGGGCAATACCGTGTTGTCGTAGGAGCCTGCCGGGCCAGATGCCAAAGTGCGATGCTGATCGCAGTGAGCGGCCGACGCCAAGCCACCAGCTTGGGCCGATCTTGCCCACATCCCAGCGCTCGTCGACCACAGCAATGTGGTGACCGCGAGCAGGGCAATCATGAACCTGAAACACCGCATCCGGCACGACTATCTGGATCCGCCATACCGGGCAAGTGACAACTGCGTCAGCGGATTGTAAGCATTTCCAATGTTGTAGGTCGGCCACACGCTGACCATCGGGGAATGCCCGCTTTCGCGATGCGCGCCGAGGAGAAGCGCTCGATCCCGCGGGCCAGCGGCGGGCTGACCGAGTGCCGGCATGATCTCTGGATTGCCGGAGGCCGAGAAGGCCGGAATTTCCGCGAGCACCGCGTCGCGAAGCGCGTTGCCGGCGGATGGCATGGACGTGCCCAGTGCCACGGCGGCCTGCGGAATGACGCCCGATCGGGCGAGCACCGCCAAGGCTTGGCGCATGGCCTGATGGTCCTGGGTGCCGGTCGCGGACAATTGTGAGCTTTCTACAAAGGCGCGGCCGAAAATACCGGAAAACCCGCCATGGGAAAGGGCGGCTCATGGTGATAGTGACCAGTCCCGTAAGCCTGCAAGCTCATCAAGCGCAGTCAACACTATGGAGTGACGGCAATGGCGAAGTATCTGTTCGTCTACCACGGCGGCGGCCACCCCGCGAGCGAGGCCGAGGGAAAGAAGGCGATGGACGAGTGGGGAGCCTGGTTCGGCTCCATGGGCGCTGCGGTGATCGACGGCGGCAACCCAGTCGGCAAGTCGAGCACGGTCAAGCCGGATGGCTCGCTCG
>JANNSW010000645.1:0-2716 GCA_031403055.1 Hyphomicrobiaceae bacterium
ACACACCGACGAAGGCCCGCCTCGCAACGCACTTGCAAGCCCGCCTCGAGAGCCTCGGCTTCGAGGTCACACTGACGCCCGCCGCTCCTTGCGCGAGCAGCGCCGCCAGTGCCACTCTGCCCGCCCTTGTTTCTGGGTAGACAATGGCCAATCACACCTACACCCTCGCCAACAGTGTCGTCGGCCCAGCCAGTGCGCTGATAGATGCAACGTTCGGCGTGCTCACGGTCAATCTCGGCGCGTATCTCTATTCGACGGCCGAATCGGCGGTTAAGCTAGGCGCGATCGGCTCAGGGGCGTGGACGGTCAACGTGAACGGCGCGATCGGCTCGTTCGGAACCACGGCGGGCAATCGGACGGGGCTCGTGTTGGATGGGGATGGGTCGGCGGCGGATCCGGCCGTCGTCAATGTCGGCACCAGCGGGTCGGTGTTCGGAGCAGGCGGTGGGGCGGGTGGCTATGGACTCTACTCGTCCCGAAGCCTGACGCTCACCAACAAGGGAACGATCGATGGCCAATTGCGGGGCGTCGCACTCGAGTCGACGACCGTCTTCTCGATCACAGCGAACGCGACGATCACCAATTCCGGACTGATCGAGGGTGACAATGTCGGGATCAGCTTCGATCTGAACTTTGGCCTGCACAAGGTCACCAACTCGGGCACCATCCGCAGCCTCACGACCCCGGGCAATTTCGCGATCTTCGCGGGCGTTACGAGCGGCATCGAGCAGATCGTCAACCGCGGAACGATCACCGGCGATATCCAGCTCGGCGGCGACAACGACACCTTCACGAACTTCCAGAAGGTCGGCACGAAGACCATCGCCGGCAAGGTGCAGGGCATCATCGATCTGGGCACCGGCAACGACACTTTCAACGGCGGCGCCTACGCGGAAACCGTGAAGGACGGTGACGGCGCGGACAGCACCAAGCTCGGCGCGGGCAATGACACCTACATCGCAATTGGTTCGACATTTGCCCTTGACGGCATCGACACCGTCGACGGCGGCACGGGCATCGATACGTATGATGCGAGCGGGGCCACCAACCGAGTCGCCGTGAACCTGGGCACGGTCACTTCCTTCTCTGGGACGTTCCCCGCACTGTCGGCGTGGGGTACCGATGTCAGTGGCGAAGTCCATTCGCTTATTAGCGCCCCGACCACATATGACCGCGTCACGGGCTTCGAAAACGTGAAGGGCGGCAGCGGCGGTGACTATTTGCTGGGTTCATCTGGCGCGAATGTCCTCGAAGGCAATGGCGGAGGTGACTTCCTCTACGGCCAGGCTGGCAATGACACTCTGCGCGGAGGTGACAACTTCACTGGCAACGATTTCCTTTATGGAGGGATTGGCAACGACCTGCTCGAGGGCGGCGATGGGGCCGATTTCCTTAGTGGAGATGCCGGTGTCCTCTCAGCTGATCTGGGCAAAGGAATCGACACCCTCGACGGCGGTGCTGGCGCCGACTTCCTCGTGGGGGGCCTCGGCAAGGACCTGCTGAAGGGCGGAACGGAGAACGATGGGTTCTATTTTAGCCACAAGGCCGACAGCGGCGTGACGGCGGCGACGCGCGACACCATCACCGATTTTGAAGGCAGCGGCGCCGCTGGCGGTGATACAATCCATCTCTTAGGGATAGACGCCGACGAACGCGCGATCTCACCTTTTGATCAGGCCTTCACCTTCACCGCCAACGACGGCTTCGGGGCATTCGCCGCCGGTACGGCCGCCAAGCTCCGCTTCGAGATCACGTCCGCCGGCACCATCATCTACGGCGAGACGACCGGCGACGGCAAAGCCGACTTCTCGATCCTCGTCCTCGGCGCGCACCACTTCGAGACGGGGGATTTCTTCCTTTAGCGCCGCTGCGCGTCCGCGCCCCTGCCCCCCGAGCCCGGCATGGCGTCGTGCCGGGCTTCGTTGCTATGGTGGGCTGCGAGAAGGCAGGGACTATCGTCCGGGCCTGCAGCACTCGGCGCGGGGAGCGACGTCATGGCCAAAGCCGATATTTTCCACAAGGACTTCCAGACGAAGCCGTTCTGGTGGCACGCCTATGAGCCCAAGGCCGTCGGCGAGCGCGAGGTCCCCAAGCGCTCGCGCGTCGCCATCGTCGGCGCGGGCTATGCCGGGCTCTCGACGGCGATCGAGCTGACCAAGCTCGGCGTCGAGTGCGTGCTGATCGATGCGACCAGCCCCGGCTGGGGAGCTTCCACCCGCAATGGTGGCATGATCTCGGGCGGCGTGTCGGTCGGTAAACGCTACTCGGGCAGGAGCACGCCCGAGGAGCTGCGCCGGCTCTATGCGGACGCCGCCGACAGCTTCTCGCTGATCGAGAAGCTGATCGCGGAGGAGGGCATCGACTGCGAGTGGACCAAATCGGGCCGCTTCGGCGGCGCCTGGGCGCCCAAGCACTATCGCGCCATGGAAGCCAAGATCGACGACCTCAACAGCTACGCCCACTCTGGTGCCAGCATGCTGCCGCGCGAGCGCCAGCACGAGGCGATCGCCAGCGACTACTATCATGGCGGCATGCTGCTCGAGCGTGCGGCCCACATCCATCCCGCCAAGTACTACAAGGGTCTGCTCGGCGTCGCCGAGAAGCACGGTGTGGTGATCTGCCCCAACGCCCCTGTCGAGAAGCTCGCCCAGAGCGGCACAGGCTGGCGGGTGACGACGCGGCGCGGCGAGATCGAGGTGGGCGACGTGGTGATCGC
>JANNSW010000646.1:0-5599 GCA_031403055.1 Hyphomicrobiaceae bacterium
GCCGATCGCAGCTGGAGCGAGCGGCCGGCGCGCTTGGGCTGCCGGGGGCACTGCAAGCCGTTGCCGAGCGGCTGGCAGCAGGCGGATCGGGGCTCGAAGCGCAATTGAACTCAGCCTTGGCCGATGAGTTGCCGGTCAACCGGCGTGACGGCGGCTTCGTGCGCGCAGGGTTCCGCGACGAGCTCGACGAAAACCTGCGATTGCGCGACCAGAGCCGGCAGGTGGTCGCCGAGTTGCAGGCCCGCTACCAGGACGAGACCCAGATCAAGTCGCTGAAAGTGCGCCACAACAATGTGCTGGGGTTCTTCATCGAGGTGTCGGCGGGCGCGGCCAAACCGCTGATGTCGCCGCCGCTGTCGGAGCGGTTCAGCCACCGGCAGACGCTCGCGAACGCCGTCCGGTTCTCGACGCCCGAGTTGTCCGAGACCGAAGGTCGCATCACGGCCGCGGCCGAGCGTGCGCTGGCGATCGAGCAGGAGATCTTCGCCGAGCTGGCAGGGGCGATCGCGGCCGAGCAGGCGACGCTCGGCAGCATGGCGCATGCGCTCGCCGAAATCGATGCGGTTGCCGGTCTCGCGCTGTTGTCGGTCGAGGAGCGCTACGTGCGGCCGGTGATCGATGGCGGGATCGCGTTCGAGGTGCGCGGCGGCCGGCATCCGGTGGTCGAGCAGGCACTCAGGCGCAACCGCTCCGCGCCCTTCATCGAGAACGATTGCATCCTGGGGCGGGCCGCGCATCCGGGGGAAGCAGCAGCGGAGTTTCCCGAGGGCGGCGAGGGGGTCCCTTCGGGTTTCGACGAGGAGGCGGATTCCCGGCTCTGGCTGCTGACGGGCCCCAACATGGCGGGCAAGTCGACCTTCCTGCGCCAGAACGCGCTGATCGTCATTCTCGCTCAGATGGGAAGCTACGTACCGGCGCGTTTCGCCCGGATCGGCATCGTCGACCGCCTGTTCAGCCGCGTGGGCGCCTCCGACGATCTCGCCCGCGGGCGCTCGACCTTCATGGTCGAGATGGTGGAGACGGCGGGGATCCTCAACCAGGCGACCGCACGCTCGCTCGTCATTCTGGATGAGATCGGGCGGGGCACCGCGACCTTCGACGGGCTCTCGATCGCCTGGGCGACGGTCGAGTATCTGCATGAGGTCAACCGCTGCAGGGCGCTCTTCGCCACCCACTATCACGAGCTGACGGCGCTCGCCGGCAAGCTCCCCCACGTCGCCAATGCGACGATCGAGGTGAAGGAGTTCCAGGACGAGATCGTGTTCCTGCACAAGGTGGTGCCGGGCGCGGCCGACCGCTCCTACGGCATCCAGGTCGCCAAGCTCGCCGGGCTGCCGAAACCCGTGATCGAGCGGGCGAGCGAGGTGCTGCGGCTGCTCGAGAACAGCGACGAGCGGGTGAGTGCGGAGAAATTGATCGAGGATCTGCCGCTGTTCGCCGCCGCCCGGCCGAAATCGCATGTACCGGCAGCCGCGCCGGCCGGCCCGTCATCGGTCGAAGTTGCGCTCGCGGCGATCAACCCCGACGAGCTGACGCCGAAGGCTGCGCTGGAGGCGCTGTATGGGTTGAAGGGGATGGTCCGTAGTGCAGGGTAGCGCAGCGTAACCCGCCGGTGCTGTGCCGTGAACATGGAATTACCACAGCGTCGACTCGATTCGGTTCCCTCGCTTTCGTGCTCAAAATTTGCGTCGAGTGAATGCTAAATCGGGAAAGTCGCTGCAACGCATGCGAGCGCTGTCATTCCCGGAGCTTCGAATCAACATCTCGAGCTCGCTCAATCGATACTCCAGTGCGGCTTCTTGCTGCCGTAACGATTCGAGCCGCCGCTGCTCATCGTTCAGTGCGTTTTGGGCGTCAGCCAAACGGTTCGCCCGCTGAATCTCCTCCAGAATCGGAAGCTGATCTTCGAGTGCCCGACCGACCCTGGATCGCAGCCGACCGATTGCCGGCAATGCGGAGGGAGCCAAATGATCGCGTACAGCGCGCTCGAGCTCCTGTATTCGACGCTCGCTCAGCCGTATGCTAGAGCGCACATTAGCAAGCTCCGGCCTCTTTTCCTTGAGTCCGGCGTCAAAGTCGCCTATGTTATCTGATACTCGCCTACAGAGTTGCCTGCGCAGTGCTTCGTCCATTGAGTGGCTCATGGTTGGTGTTGTCAACACTGACAACCTCATGCTGAAGAGGGGGTGGGGATAAATGGATCGTGCAAAAATACTCATTATGATTTACGTTTTTTTTCTTCTTTGCCTGCTCATGCCGCCACAAGTTAACGCCAAATCGTGCCTCAAATCGGACTTGGAGGTACTGACGACGACGGTGATTCCGTTCTGGCTGGAACGCTGCTACGAAACCGAGATCGAGGTGATGAACCAAGTTGAGCTGCGCCGGTACCGCCAACTGAACGAGAACAAGGATTGCCGGGCTGCACGCGAGATCTACACTGCCGCTTTTCTCCGTCGTCACCCGAAGTTGCCGTTCGAATTGCCCGTCGCCTTGGAAGGCACCGACTGGTTGCGATTCATTATCGAGCGCAATGCACATGATCTTTATTTCTGCACCGCTTCAGTGAAGCTGCGCTCGGCGCTCGCCGAGATGGAGCGGCTCGGTTTGAACGCAGAGCCCTTTCCCGGGTTCCGGGAGGCAATCGAGGCAGGTCAGGCTGGCACGATTCCGGCCGCAGTGGACGATAGGAACCACGCTCTCATGGACCTCGGCTGGCTCGCGCAGGCCGATCACGCGCCAGCACAGGCGCTCATTGTCGAGATGGCGCTCGGCCAGGAGATGGCGGACCTGATGCCCGGCTATGGGCTTTTCCTGATCGAGCGAGCGATGCGTCGAGGACAAAGGATAGGCAATCCAGATGCATTGCGGCTGCGCGCCTCGGATGGTCTCCCAGGCGAGGTGATCCGCGAGATCGCCGCGCTGGCTGCCCAGCCAAAGGCCGACTATTTCGACTGGTACTACCGTCAGCCGAAGGGCAGGCTCGGAGGCGCAAACCCGTAGAGCGGATGAGGCGCTGGCCACGCGCCGTAACCCACCGCCGGAGATTGCTTTCAATTCCCGGCGATCAACCCCGACGAGCTGACGCCCAGGGTGGCGCTGGAGGCGCTGTACGGGTTGAAGGGGATGATCCGTAGGTCGGACTGAGACCGGCGTGGCCGGGCAAAGTCCGACGCATCCTTTCCATGCCGCATTGTCGGACATCCGCCGGGACGAGCCCGGCGTCAGTCCGACCTACGTGGCTGGCGAGACGACGACATCGGTCATCGCGCGCCGATTTTGCGCAAGTGCCGGTCGATCTCGCTGCGTGCGGTGGCCAGCGACATTCCCTTGCCCTGACTGATGGACGCGCGGGCTTCGCGGACTGCGTTCTCGACGGAAGGCGACTTGCGCCACGAGCCAAGCAATCTGATCTCGTGTCAGCTCGATTCCCATGCGCTATGCATACCAAATCGTCATGCCTTGTGTCAGCATGGGCCACATCACTGGCTGTGAGTCGACATCACAGAGACCCCATGGACCAACGCACCCCCCCTTCCGCCCCCTATTTCGACCCGGCCGAGTTGCGTCGTGAGTTGACGCGGCTGCATGTGGCGAGCGGGGGCAGGCCGGGCGGGGCGCGGCCGGCGGTGCTGGCGCGGCTGAAGGACTTGCTGAAGCTCGCCCGCGAGACGGCGCGCCAGCAGCTCGATGCCGACGGCGATGGACGGCGGTGCGCGGCGGGGCTGTCGCGGTTCGCCGACGAGCTACTTCACCTGGTGTTCGACTACACCGTCTTTCACGCCTACCCTTCCGGCAATCCGTCGTCGGCCGAGCACATGGCGGTGGTCGCGACCGGGGGCTATGGCCGGGGACTGCTGGCGCCGCGCTCCGACATCGACCTGCTGTTCCTCATTCCCTACAAGCAGACACCCTGGGGCGAGAGCGTGGTCGAGCACATGCTCTATCTGCTCTGGGATATGAAGCTGAAGGTCGGGCATGCGGTGCGCACCGTCGAGCAGTGCCTGCGCCTCGCGGAAGAAGACATGACGATCCGCACGGCGCTCGTCGATGCGCGGATGATCCTGGGCAGCGAGACCCTCTTCGGGGATCTGCAGCGCCGGTTCCGCGATGAGGTGATCCGGCGCACCAGCCGGGCGTTCGTGGCGGCCAAGCTCGCCGAGCGTGACGAGCGCCATCGCCGCACCGGCGAATCCCGCTACCGGGTCGAGCCCAACATCAAGGACGGCAAGGGCGGCTTGCGCGATCTGCACACGCTGCACTGGCTGATGAAGGATCTGCACGAGGCAACGCCGGGCGAGCGCGCGGTCGAGAAGGGCATCTTCTCACCCGCCGAGCTCAGGGCGTTCCGCAAGTGCGACGATTTCCTCTGGACCGTGCGCTGCCAGCTGCATTTCATCGCGGGGCGTGCCGAGGAGCGGCT
The DNA here is from genome assembly GCA_031403055.1 of Hyphomicrobiaceae bacterium. GTDB lineage: Bacteria > Pseudomonadota > Alphaproteobacteria > Rhizobiales > Hyphomicrobiaceae > JANNSW01. The sequence goes on from JANNSW010000646.1 coordinate 4,424, forward strand.
CTCGTTCGACCTGCAGCCGATGCTCGCCGAGACCCTGGGCTACAAGGAGCATGGCGGCCTCAGGGGCGTCGAGCGCTTCATGCGGCACTATTTCCTGATCGCGCGCGAGGTCGGCAGCTTGACACGAGTCGTCTGCGCGGCGCTGGAGCTGAAACAGTTGAAGGCGGAGCCGTTGACCCAGAAGGTGCTCGCCCGGCTCTCCTGGGAGGAGCGGGCGCGGCTCCGGCGGCGCACTGATTTCCGCATCGAGAACGGCCGCCTCAATACGGTGACAGCCCAAGTCTTCCGGCAGAACCCGACCAACCTGCTGCGGCTGTTCCAGATCGCGGAAGAGTACGACATCGAGTTCCACCCCGATGCAATCCGGCTGGTGCGCCAATCGCTCCGGCTGATCGACGAGAAGCTGCGCAGCGATCCGGAGGCCAATCGCATCTTCGTCGAGCTGCTGACGGCGCGCGCGGGGCCAGAGCGAACTCTGCGCGCGATGAACGAGACCGGCGTGCTCGGGCGGTTCCTCCCCGCCTTCGGCCGGGTGATCGCGATGATGCAGTACAACATGTACCACCACTTCACGGTCGACGAGCATTCGATCCGCTCGGTCGGCGTGCTCTCGGATATCGATGCGGGCCGCCTGGTCGAGGACCACCCACTCGCCAGCCAGATCATCAAGGACGTGCAGAGCCGGAAGGCGCTCTATGTGGCGCAGCTGCTGCATGACGCTGGCAAGGGGCGCAAGGAGGATCATTCGATCGCCGGCGCGCGGATCGCGCGGGGTCTGGGCGAGCGGCTGGGGCTTTCCAAGGCCGAGACGGAGACGGTCGCCTGGCTGATCGAGAACCACCTGGTGATGTCGACCTTCGCGCAATCCCGCGATCTCGCCGATCCCCGCACCATCAGCGATTTCGCAGGCGTCGTGCAGAGCCCGGAGCGGCTGCGGCTGCTGCTGATCCTGACCGTCTGCGACATCCGCGCGGTGGGTCCTGGCGTCTGGAACGGCTGGAAAGGCCAGCTGCTGCGCAATCTCTACTACGAGACCGAGCCGATCCTCGCCGGCGGGCATTCGCGCCAGGGTCACGAGGAGCAGCTCGCGGCGGCGGAGGTCGCGTTGCGGCGCGTGCTCGGCGATTGGAGCGAAGTGGAGCTGCAACGCTTCCTCGAGCGCCAGCACAGCTCCTA
>JANNSW010000647.1:0-6471 GCA_031403055.1 Hyphomicrobiaceae bacterium
GGGCTCGAGGCAACGTCTCGCGCGCACCCATCCACCCGTCATCCCGGACCAAGCCGAAGGCTTTGATCCGGGATCCCTGCCACAGGCGCCGCCCTGCCGGCGAAGGTCCCGGATCGCCGCGGTCGTGCCGGAGGCGCGCGCTTCCGGCGCTTCCGCGGCGTCCGGGATGCCGGGTGATGCCAGGATGTGTTTCTCGAGAGAGTCGGCGAGGCCGGCCGCGCTACCGGTGCCCCCAGTCGTCCGGGCTCTCGCTGTTGCCGGGCGACAAGCCCAGCACGTCGCCGGCGAGCGTGACGCCCAGGCCGAGCACGGTGCGGTTGGCATAGGCGAAATAAGCCGTCACCTGGTTCAGCTCCAGGATCTCGCCATCGTCGAAGCCGGCGGTGTGCAGCTCAGCGATATGGGTTTGCGTGATTGTCGAGGGAGACCGCGTCAGCGCCTCGGCATAGCGGAGCGCGGCAACTTCGCGCGTGTCGAGCACGCCCGCGAAAGCGCCGCTCTCGAGCGCCGAGCGGATCGCGTTGGCCCGTGCGGCATCGCCCAGCAGTCGGATGAGGCCGGCGAAATGGTGCTCGACGCAATAGGCGCAATCGTTGAGGAGGCTGACATGGACGCCGACCGTCTCCAGCAACGCTTTCGGCAGGGTGTTGCCGTTGTGGTGCAGGACGTTCTTGTAGAGGGCCATGTGGCCGTCCATGGTGTGGGGCCTGAGGCTGTGCGCCGCCATGATGTTGTCGATCGCGCCATCTGGCCCGCGGATACGGTCATAGAGTTGCTTCAGGCGCCCCTCGGCACTGGCGTAGGGAACGGTGGCGATGAATGTCACGGCGGCTGCTCCTCGGTCTGACGTGCCGGCGGCCACAATCGTTTGCGTGCCCGCTGGAGATGGAGTATCTCTGCGCCCTGCCGCAAAGCCAAGCACCCGTAGCTCAGCTGGATAGAGCGCTGCCCTCCGAAGGCAGAGGTCATAGGTTCGAATCCTATCGGGTGCGCCAATCCGAATTCAGCTCGGCTATTGCAGATCAGAGCCTCGCGTTGTGCCGCCGCGTTGGCGACGGCCCGCCGGGCGCGCTGGTATCCGGTCGGGCTGAGCGAAGACGTCGACATGCACTGGGGTCGGGATCGAGGATGGCAAAGTACCGTTCCTCGCCGATCAGGTCCTCGCGCGCTGCCATTCACCTTGGTTAGGGCTCCCTCCCATTCATTCGGCTCCAGCGAAGCTGGATCAATGAATGAGACGGAACGCCAGGCGCTCGCGGCGTATCGCGCGGCCTGCGCCGTAAACATTGCCTGGCGTCGGCGCGAGCGTCATGGTGATGGGGCAGGCAGAGCCGCGGCGCACGGAAGGGATCCCATGTCGAAGCCGACCTATTTCGCCCCCAAGGGCGGATTGCCCCCGCAAACGCAGCTGATGACGGGCCGCGCCGTGTTCACGCCGGCCTACGCCGTGCTGCCACGGGGTACGATGAGCGACATCGTGGCGAGCCTGCTGCCGGGATGGACGGGGACGCGCGCCTGGATACTGGCGCGGCCGCTCTCTGGCTTTGCCGAGACCTTCTCGCAATCGATCATGGAGGTCGCGCCGGGCGGGGGCAGCGACCGGCCGGAGCCCGATCCCGGCGCCGAGGCCGTGCTGTTCGTGCTCGAAGGCACGCTTTCACTCACACTCGCGGGAGCCAAGCACGATCTGTACCCAGGCGGCTATGCCTACATTCCGCCCGGAGCGAAATGGCGCGCCGAGAACGCCGGCAAGCAGCCTGTCCGCTTCCACTGGATCCGCAAGGCCTACGAGCCGGTCGAGGGGCTCGGCCTGCCCGAGCCGGTCCTGGCCAACGAGCAGGAGATCGCGCCGATCCCGATGCCCGATACCCAGGGGCGCTGGGCGACCACGCGTTTCGTCGACCCGGGCGATCTGCGCCACGACATGCACGTCACCATCGTCAGCTTCGAGCCCGGCGGCGTCATCCCGTTCGAGGAGACCCATGTGATGGAGCACGGGCTCTACGTGCTCGAAGGCAAGGCGGTCTATCTGCTCAACCAGGACTGGGTCGAGGTCGAGGCGGGCGACTTCATGTGGCTGCGGGCCTTCTGTCCGCAGGCCTGCTATGCTGGCGGGCCTGGACGCTTCCGCTACCTGCTCTACAAGGACGTCAACCGTCATCCGAGACTGCGCCGGCCTGGTGAGTCGATGGTATGATGGCCCGCTGAAGGAGGACCGCCATGGCTGACCGATCCTGCGAGGGCCGCTGCACCTGCGGCGCCGTGCGCTATCGCATGACGGATCAGCCGTTGTTCGTGCACTGCTGTCATTGCCGCTGGTGCCAGCGCGAGTCGGGCTCGGCTTTCGCGTTGAACGCCATGATCGAGGCCGATCGTGTCGTCCTGATCGCAGGCGAGCCGGAGATCGTGCCGATCCCGACCAACAGCGGCAAGGGCCAGAAGGTCTCGCGCTGCCCCAGCTGTCGCATCGCGCTCTGGAGCAATTATGCGGGCGCGGGCGACGCCGTGCGGTTCGTGCGGGTGGGCACGCTCGAAGACCCCGATCGCTACGCGCCCGACATTCACATCTTCACCGCGTCGAAGCAGCCCTGGGTGGTGCTGCCGGCAGGAGTGCCCGCTGTGGCCGAGTATTACAGCCGGGAGCAATACTGGCCCGAGGCGAGCCTCGCCCGCAGGCGCGCGCTCCTCGCCGCGGTGAAGCCCGCATGACCGACAGCCCCACGATCTGGCCGACCGAGCTGCGGCTCGATGCGGAGAAGACCACCCTCCACGTCGCGTTCGACGACGGAAAACACTTTGCCCTGCCCGCCGAATTGCTGCGCGTGAAGAGCCCGAGCGCGGAGGTGCAGGGCCACTCGCCCGAGCAGCGCGTCACGGTCGGGGGCAAGCGCAACGTGCGCATCCGGGCCGTCACCGCCGTCGGCAACTACGCCGTGCAGATTGCCTTCGATGATGGCCACGACACCGGCTACTACCGCTGGAGCTACCTCCGCGACCTCGGCGAGCGGCAGGCCGAGCATTGGGCGGCGTATGAGGCCGAGCTGGCGGCGAAGGGGATGGGGCGGGGGTAAACGATTCTTGCTGACTCCCCTCATCCGGCGCCTGCGGCGCCACCTTCTCCCCATGGGAGAAGGGGCAGGAAACCAATTTGTTTTGTCCTCTCCCATGGGGAGAGGATGCCCCGCAGGGGCAGGAGAGGGGTGGCGGTCCACACCTACCCCGCGTCCCGGCGCAGCATCCCCGTAAACCCCGTCACCGCGAGCGACGTCAGAACGAGGCCGATCACCATCTCGATCAGCCCGAGCGCATAGAGCACGCCGCCCTTGGTCAGCGTCACGCTGACAGGCGCGCGCGCCGGCAACGGCAGCTCGAAGCTCGCGAGCGGCCCGTGCCGCAGATTGGGCCGCCAATGGTCCTCGTAGCCGAAGCTGACGAACGGCACGAACACGTCGAGCGAATAGGCGAGCGAGTTGAAAGCGGGATAGGTCTCCCCGACCCGCACCGGATCGCTCGCATAGTCGCCGAGCTTTGCCCGCACGAACACGCTCTCGTCGCTGCAGCCGCGCTCGCGGCAATCGAGCGCCGCCCAGAACCAGACGCCCGCGAACAGCAACACCACACTCGTCATCCAGCCGATCGTGCGCCACGGGTTGAACCCGTAGAGCGCCAGCACGTCGAGCAGGAAGCTCTGCAGCCACACCCAGAACCCGACCGTGGAGCTGCGCCGCTCACGCCGCCGTCGCGCGATCGCGAGCGCCTGCGCATCCTCGATGTGGCCCTGGGCGGCGAGCCGGGTCGACAGAGCAACCCAGGCCTGTGGCTTGAAGTGCTGATAGATATCCTCGCCCGCCTGCCCCGCGAGCCAGCCGAGCCGCATCCGTGCCGCGCTCGACCGCCGGCCGGCGTTGGCCGCCCCCGGCTGCAGACCCGACGGGTTCTCCAGATGGTCGTAGGCGAACCCGTCGAGCACCAGATGATCGATGTCGCGGCCATCCGCGCTGAACCCGCGGCCCGCGGGCTGCCGATTGCGGCGCCGGAGCGGGGGCGGCCAAGCCTGGGCATGATCCACATAGGCGCCGACTTGCAGCCGCGAGAGGTCGACGATGCCGCGCGGCCGGCATGGCGCGGTCTCGGGCATCTCGAGCCGGTCGAGCCGGGCGTCCACGAGCGACAGCGCGAGCTCGTCATAGGGCTCGGTCAGCTCGTCGTCCTCGTCATCGCGCTTGACGATGCCGGTCCCCTCGCGGGCGAGCGCGGCACTGCGGATCATGCTGCCGCGAAAATCCACGGTCCCGTTGACCACGAGCTGGTGCAGCACCACCGCGCCGTCGGCGCTGAACCCCTGATCGAGCATCAGGTCGCGGCTGATCGTGGTGCCGTTGGCAAACACCGCCGGCCCCTGCCGCACCACGATGCGGGTGCCGCGAAAGCGGACCTGGTTGCCGATCTCGCAGGAGGGAAAGCGCACGATGCCGGCGATCCGCGAGCGGCCCATGAACCAGCCGCCACGGATGCGCGCGCCGTCGGCACGAATGGCGAGGATGTCCGCCGTGATGCGCGAGTTGGTGAGCGCGAGCTGGCCGTCGATGGTCGCACCCGGCAGCCGCACGCTGCCGACGAGGGTCGCGCCGCGCATCAGCCAGTTGCCGCCGATCCTGACCACATCGGCTTCGATCGCCCGCCCCTTGCCGTCGATCACGATATCGTGGGCGATCAGCGCGTGCCCGATCTCGGCCCCCATCAGGTTGAGCGTGCCGGTGAGCTTGGCACCGCGCAGCGTCAGCCCATGCCCGGCTCGCATGCCTTCGGCGAGCACCGAGTAGTAGCGCCCCTCGATCACGGCGCCATCGATCAGCACCCGATCCGCGATGCTCGCCCCGGCGAGCCGCACGGCGCCCTTCACCTTCGATTGTGACAGCGAGCACCAGCCGGAGATGTCGGCGCCGTCGATCGTGATGGCGTTCTCGCCGCCCTCGACCTCGGCGTGGTCGAGCACCAGATTGCCGGTCAGCCGCAGGCCCTCGAACGAGAGCATTCCGACAGCCTTTACCCGCTGCATCGTCCAGCCGGCCGTGACGCGGGCGTCCTGGGCGTTGAGAGCCTGCTTGGTGCCCTTGATCGTCAGGTCGTCGGCATGGACGCCGCGGAGATGGGCGCCCCGCATCTGCAGTCCGCCATAGATCGTGCACTTGCTCAGAACCAGCGGCCCGTCGGCGACGACGCCGTCCATGATCAGCGCAGCTGATGCATGGGAAAAACTCGCATCCTCGAGCAGCAGCCCGCCGCCGATGCGCGCGCCCGCGAGCCGCACCTCGCCGCTGACCTTGGTGCCGCGCATGACGAGCGGCCCGCCGATGCGTGCGGCATCGAGCAGGATCGCCGTGCGCGGATCCGAAAAGCTCGCCTCCTCCATGGTGAGCGAGCCGCCCAGCTCGATGCCGCGCATCTCCATGCGGCCGGTCACTCTGGCGCCGCGCATAAAGATGCCGGTATCGATGCGGGCCCGGTTCGCCAGCACGCCGCCGTCGATCGTGCACTCGTAGAGTCCGAGCCGGGGCAGCCGGGCGTCGCGGATCAGAATGGCGCTGCGGCCCTCGCCTTCCGCGACCGCGAAGCGGCACTGGAAGAACAGCACCGGCGCGGTGATGGTGCAGCCCTCGAGGTCGAGCCGGCCCTCGACGGTCGCGTCGTAGACCCTGAGCCCCACCGGCTGCAGTGGCCAATCGGGCCTCGCCCCGATCGCCAGCGCGCGCAACACCGAGGCGCGCACCGACGCGCCACCCATGTGCGCTCGTCGCCCGGCGCCGACGGCAGCGATCAGCCGCTGCTCGGCCTCGGTCGGCACGATCTCAGCAAACGGTCCGCGATCGTCGGCCAAAGGGCGCCTCCTGAGCTCGACTATGGTGCTGTATAGCGGACCCGCCAGATGGCGCCCGCATAGTCGTCCGACACATAGAGCGTCCCGTCGCGGGCTTCCAGGATATCGACGGGCCGGCTGATCACATCGCCATCGGTGATGAAGCCCGTCATAAAGGGGCGCTCGGTAATCTTGCCACCTTCGGCGAAATGGAGCGAGGCGATCTGATATCCCGAGCGCTCCGAGCGGTCCCAGCTGCCATGTTGCGCGACGAGGGCAGCTCCTTCCTGTCCCGGCGCCTTCAGGTGCCTGAGAAAGCGAATGGACAGCGGCGCCACGTGGGCGCCAAAGGGATGAGCGGGGGCAATCGGCTGCAGACCCACGGATCCGCTGCTGCCGCCGAGGTCGGGATCGGGCACGTTGTCGCCGTTCCAGAAGGGCCAGCCATAGAAACCACCCTTGCGGATGAGATTGAGCTCGCAGGGCGGGAAATCGTCACCCAGACTGTCGCGGCCGTTGTCGACACCGTAGAGGTCGCCGGTGCCGGGCTGCCAATCGAAGCCGACGGTGTTGCGCAACCCCGAGGCGAAGATCTCGGGCCTTTCGCCGGGCAG
>JANNSW010000648.1:0-30448 GCA_031403055.1 Hyphomicrobiaceae bacterium
CATGCGGCTCGCCGATGTCTATCGCCGCTATCGCGGACCCCAGCTGCTCGGCGAAGGCCGGCGGCGTGGGCTTGCCGCGGTTGTCGCGGAAATGCGCGAGCTCGAGGCCGCCGACCCCGAGTGCCTCGCCATTCCCCGGGCAAAACCGCGCGACGACGCGAGCGCGATGCTGCTGCGCGTGGAGTGAGGGGCGCGTCCGACACTGCCTTCAGGGCGAACCACTGCCATCGTCCGCCGCCAGCACCTGCGAGCGGCAGAGCAGGGCGTAGATGCCGTCCCTCGCCATCAGCTCGCCGTGGCGGCCCTGCTCGACGATGCCGCCCGCTTCCATCACGCAGATGAGGTCGGCGTTGCGCACGGTCGAGAGCCGGTGGGCGATCACGAGGGTGGTGCGGTCCCGGCTGAAGCGGGCGAGTGCGTCCTGCACCGAGCGCTCCGAATGGGTGTCGAGGGCGCTGGTCGCCTCATCGAGCAGGAGGATCGGCGCATCCTTCAGGATGGCGCGTGCGAGCGCGAGCCGCTGGCGCTGGCCGCCAGAGAGCCGCATGCCGCGGTCGCCGATCACGGTGTCGTAGCCAGCCGGCATCTCCGCAATGAAGCGGCTTGCGGCAGCTGCCGCCGCCGCCGCCTCGATTTCCGCCTGGCTCGCGCCGAGCCGGCCCAGCGCGATATTGGCGCGAACGGTGTCGTTGAACAGCGTGATGTCCTGGCTGACGATCGAGATCGCGTTCCTGAGGCTTGCGATTGTGACCGCGCGGATCTCCTGCCCGTCGATCTCGATCGTTCCCGATTGCGGTTCGAACAGGCGCGGCACCAGGTTGATGATCGTCGATTTGCCGGCCCCGCTCGCACCGACCAGGGCAACAGTTGTGCCGCCAGCAACGGCAAGCGTGAAATCGCGCACCGCCGGCACATTGCCGTCATAGGCAAACGAGACAGCCTTGAATGAGATCGCACCGGCTGAGACGGCGAGCTCACCCGCGCCCGGCCGGTCGACGATGGTCGGCTGCTCGTCGAGCAACTCATAGAGCCGCTCGACCGCGCCGAGCCCCTCCTGGACTTTCGCATTGAGGCCGCCAAAACCGCGGATCGGCTGGGCCGCGGCCAGCAGCGCCGTCACGAAACCCATGAAATCGCCGAGCGTGGTGACGCCCTTGGAAGCGCGATAGCCCACGAACGCGATGACGGCGGCGAGCGCAACGCCGCCGAGCGCTTCCAGCATCGGATCGATGCCGGCCCTGGTGCGCACCGCCTTCATCCGCAGGCGATAGATCTGCTCGAAGCTCTGGTTGGTCTTCTCCTCGGCGTAGCCCTCGAGCCGGAAGGTTTTGATGAGGCGGGCACCGCCCAGGCTCTCCGACAGGCTGGACGTCATCTCGCCCAGCTCCTCCTGCGTCCGCTTGGCGACGCGCCGCAGTCGCTGCCCGATCCGCACGATCGGCAGCGCCGCGATCGGATAGACGCCGAGCACCAGGCAGGTGAGCGCCCAGTCGATATGGAACATCACGGCAACCGTCGCGATCACGGTCAGCGTGTCGCGCACGGAGGAATTGAGGAACGCGAGGGCGGCTACCTGCACCGCCGTCACGTCGTTGGTCAGCCTGGAGACCAAGTGCCCCGGCGTGTCACGGGCGATGCGGGCATAGTCGGAGCGCAGCAGGTGCGCGTACGCCTCCTTCTGGATGTCGACGGTCATCCGCATCACGGTGCGGTTGGTGGCGACCGTTTGCAGATAGAGCGAGAAGGTCCGCAGCAAGGTGACCCCGACGATCACGCCGACGACCGGCCACAGCGAGCTGAAATTTCCACCGCTCAGGGCATTGACCGCATGGCGGACGATCAGGCCATAGGCGCCCGTGGTCGCCGCGACAATTGCCATCAGGCCGAACGCCAGCAGCAATTGCGGCCAGCGCTTGGCGACCCAGTCGCGCCAGAAGCGGCGCAACAAGGCGCTCGTGCGCTGGTCGAGCCGCACCGGTGCTGGTCGTTTCGTCACGGCCTTGTCTGCCTCCTGGGGCTCCTGCACGTGCTCTCCTTTATCCTCCCGGCGAGGGCTCAGCTTTTGCGGGGGCGGGGCGCGCGGCCCGGCTTGCCGGATTCGGGCTCGAGCAGGCGGTGCAGGTGCACGATGAAGTAGCGCATGTGGGCGTTGTCGACCGTGCGCTGGGCCGCTCCCTTCCAGGCGGCCTGCGCCGTGGCGTAGTCGGGGAAGATCCCGACGACGTCGAGTTTGTCGAGGTCGGCGAACTCGATGCCATCGAGTGTCGTCAGCTCGCCGCCGAACACGAGATGCAGAAGCTGCTTGGGCTCGGTGCCGGCCGGGGTTTTCGTCATGGGGCGCTCGCGAATCTGGGGGCATTCGATCTGTTCCCGGCCGTTGGTGCCCCAAAAGACCCGCATGCGGCAAGCGCCCTGCTGTCACGCGGGCAATGCATGTCGAGGCCCCAGGTGTTGGATTGTGCGCCAGATCGTGCATAGTCGCATGGCAATAGCTGGGAGACAGCTGCACCATGGGCTTCGACGAGCGTATCGACCGGCAGGGCGTCATCGGGAGCTGCAATGATCTGTTGCGGTTCCAGGCCATGTTCGCGCGCCATTTCATGCACGGCCCCGTGCTCCGGTTCGGCCAGGAGGGCGAGGCGGCCATTCTGACGGCGCTCGATCGCTATGGGGCTTATCGGGGAGGTCTCATTCGCGCCAGCATCAAGAAGAAGCGAGCCAAGCTCAATGCCCAGACGCTGGTCGAGAACTGGGACATGGCGGATCTGCATCTGCTGACCGAGACGGGGGCTGGCGAGATCAGCGGGCACCCCGGCGAGGTGCGGGTGATCTACCGAGATTCGCCCGATTGGGCCCGCTGGCGCGAGTACGATGACGGCGTTGCCATGGCGCGGCTCTACTACCGTGGCGTGCTGCCGGGGATCGCTCGGGCGCTCGGGCTCGAGGTGAAGCTCGATGTGAAGAAACTCGACTTGAAGAAGCCCTTCGAGGTGCGTTGGACGGCACCCGATGCGGCAGCTGGCAAGCCTGGTCCGATCCGCTCGGCGATCTTCGAGCGGACCGAGGAGGCGATCGGCATGGCGCGGCGCACCTCGATGAACAATGGCGCGCTTTATTTTTTCTGTGCGGACGAGGAGACGAAACGTTTCGACATGCTGGGCGAGGCGGCGCTGCGCGAGCATGTGCAGGGGCTCGCGATCGAGCGCGCGGACCGGCAGAAGGCTGCGCACACGGCGGCTGGCTGGGACTTGAACGTGAAAACGCTGATGGACCACTGGGACGGCCAGCTGATCTCGATCTGGCAGTTCGATCCTGGCGTGCTGACCGAGGGCACCTGGCATCAGGACTGCAGCTGGTGCCCCTATGCGGCGGCCTGGCAGGGCCTGGGCAAGCGCGCGCTCGATCTCGGCTACATCTACGACTACGAGCTGCACCCGACCTACTACAAGCGCTATCACCCCGACATGATCGTCCAGTTCGAGGAGATCAAGACGCGCGGCGACCACAAATGCAAATTCCGCATCTCGCTGCCCGAGCGCCAGAAGAAAAGTGAGCCGAAATTCACGGGCTATACCGGCAAGGACGTGTGAGGCCGGCCCGCCGATCCCTGCTAATTCCGTTTCCCCGGAGATTGCCGAAAGCAATCATCCGGGGTCAGGGCAATGGGCACGCTCGGCTGCCGCATTGAGCCCTCGGTCCCGGCTCTCGGGCGGGGTCGAGGCAGTGCAGTTGCCACGACTTTGGCCCGCCCGCGGCCCGGAAGTCGGGGGCAAAGCAAGCGTTTGGGTGTGAGGCGCGCCCTTACCCCCGCCCCCGTGTCAGCACCACGACGCCTGCGATCACCAGCAGTGTGCCGGCGGCGTGCGCGAGCGTGAAGGGCTCGCCGATGACGAGGACGGCGAGCAGCGAGGTCACGATTGGCCCGATCCCGCCCGCGACGCTGACTGGACCGGGACCGATGCGTGCGATCGCCTCGTTGACGAGGAACGATGGAATGACGGTCGCGATCACCGCCATGCCGAGCGACAGCCAGACCACCGGCATCGGCACGGCGAGGTCGGAAAGCGGATTGGTGATGAGGAAATGGACGATCAGGCACGCGGTGCCCGATACCATCGAGATCGTAGTGAAGAGCGGCGCGCCCAGGCGTCCGATCAGCGAGCGGCTCAGCAGCAGATAGAGCGCATAGGCGAGCGAGCAGGCCAGCACCAGCGCCGCGCCGAGTGCCACCCGCTCGCCCAGGCCCTGCATGTCCTCGACGAGCACGAACGCGAGGCCCAGATAGGTGAGGCCGAGCGACAAGAGATGCGCGCGCCCGAGCCGCTCCTTGAACAGAAGAGTGCCGATCACGGCGACGAAGGTCGGGTAGGTGTAGAGCAGCAGCCGCTCGAACTGGGCGGTGATGTGGGCGAGGCCCTCCATGTCGAGAAAGCTCGCCACATAGTAGCCGAGCACACCCACGAGGCAGGTTTTCCCGAGCGTCGCGAACGAAAGGTCGGTCGCCTCGCCGCGCCGCTGCCGGCTGCGCCAGGCATAGGTCCCCAACGCGGCATAGAACGGCAGCGCAAAGCCCATGCGCAGCACCAGCTGGGTGATCGCATCGATGTCGTAGCCGTAGTTGAGCTTGATGAAGATCGGCTTCATCGAGAACAGGAACGCGCCCGCGAGCGCCAGCGCCAGGCCTGACGGGTCGAGCGCCGGCGGCGGCCGGCCCGGCGCACTGTCGATCCGGCTCTGCCCGCGTGTGCCGCTCGCGTCGTCCGCCATCCCCGTCCTGGTTGCTGTTGGAGCGCTTCACAGAAGCGTTAGCATTGGGCCGGGCCCGCCGCTACCCCGGCGCTGTCGCCAACATGGCAGACAGGCCGCTCATTTTGCGGCTATGCTCAGCCCTGATCGAAGCCAAGCCTGGGAGTTGCCGCCATGTCGCGCATTTTTCTCTCCCATTCGAGCGCCAACAACGCCGAAGCGATCGCGGTACGTGATTGGCTCGCCCAGCAGGGCTGGGACGATGTGTTCCTCGACCTCGATCCCGAGCGCGGGCTGGTCGCGGGCGACAGCTGGCAGGCGGCCCTGAAGGCGGCGGTCGATCGCTGCGAGCTTGTGATCTTCATTGTCTCGCCGGACTGGGCGGCGTCCACTTGGTGCAAGGCCGAGTTCCTGCTGACGAAGCACGGCAGCAATCCGAAGGCGATCCTGCCGGTGATCGTGGTGCCGACGCCCTTCTCCGCATTGCCCGGCGAGATGACGGCCGAGTACCAGAGCGTCGACCTGACCGCTGGCGCGCGCTCGGTCGCTTTCACGGTGACGCTTCCCCCCGGCGACAAGACGGCGACGGTTGCCTTTTCCGAGGAAGGCCTGCAACGCCTGAAGATCGGCGTCGAGCGCTCGGGCGTCGATGCAAAACACTTCGCCTGGCCGCCCGCGAGCGATCCCGAGCGGCCGCCCTATCTCGGCTTGCGGCCGCTCGAAGCCGAGGACGCCGGCATCTTCTTCGGGCGCGATGCGCCGGTGATCGAGGCGCTCGACCGGCTGCGCGGGCTCCGGGAAGGGGCTCCGCCGCGGCTGCTGGTGATCCTGGGAGCTTCGGGCTCGGGCAAATCGTCCTTCATGCGGGCGGGTCTCTTGCCGCGACTCGCGCGCGACGATCGCCAGTTCCTGCCGTTGCCGATCGTGCGTCCCGAGCGGGCCGCGATCAGTGGCGAGTCGGGGCTGTTGAGCGCGCTGGTCGGGGCCTATGGGAAGGCCAAGCTCGCGGTGTCGCGGGCGGACCTCAGGACCGCGATCGATGGCGGCGCGGCGACGTTGCGCCCGCTGTTGCACGCGCTCGCCGCGAAGGCGACACCGGCCGCTTCCGATGGTGCGGCAAAACTCAAGCCGCCGACGCTGATCCTGCCGATCGATCAGGGCGAGGAGCTGTTCCTTGCCGAAGGCGCGGACGAGGCTGCGGCTTTCCTGACGATCCTCAGCGAGCTGCTGAAGGAGGACACTCCCGCGCTGATCGCGCTTTTCACTATCCGCTCCGATAATTACGAGCGGTTGCAGATGGCAAAGCCCCTCGAAGGTCTGCGTCAGCAGACCTCGAGCCTGCCGCCGATGCCCAAGGGCGCCTATGCCGAGGTGATCAAGGGGCCGGCGCGGCGGCTGGAGGGGACGAGGCGCGCGCTCAAAGTCGAAGAGGGGCTGGTCCAGGGCCTGCTCGCCGACATCGAGGCGGGCGGCGCCAAGGATGCCTTGCCGTTGCTCGCCTTCACGCTGGAGCGGCTCTATCGCGAGCACGGCGGCGATGGCAATCTGAGCTTTGCCGACTATCAACAATTGGGCGGCATCGAGGGCTCGATCGAGGCGGCGGTCGAAGGGGCGTTCAAGGCGGCCGACAAGGACCCGGCGATCCCGCGCGACCGGCAGGCGCGGCTCGCGCTGCTCCGGCGCGGGCTCATCCCCTGGCTCGCGGGCATCGACCCCGACACGGGCGCGCCACGCCGCCGGGTTGCGAGGCTTTCCGAGATCCCCGAGGAGGCGCGACCGCTCGCCCAGCATCTCGTCGAGCAGCGGCTGCTCTCGACCGACGTCGCCAAGGACACCGGCGAGCGGACGATCGAGCCCGCGCACGAGGCGCTGCTCCGGCAATGGGGGCTGTTGCAGGGCTGGCTGACGGAGGATTCCGGGCTCCTCAGCACAATGGACGCCGTCAAGCGTGGGTCGCGCGATTGGATGGCGAACGGCAAGGGTGCTGCTTGGCTGACGCATGCAACCGAGCGATTGAAAGCGGCCGAGGGACTTTTGGAACGGCCAGACCTGGCTGCCAATCTGGAGCCGACCGATCATGGGTATCTCGCGGCCTGCCGGAAAGCGGAGCAGGCCGCTTTGAAGAAGGAGCGTGCTGGCGCACGCAACCGGAAGCTCATGTTGGCGGTCGTTGGCGTGCTGATGGCCGGCATGATCGCGGGCCTGATCGCGTGGATCAATCAGACGCACCTCAACCGGGTTCGGGGGGAGAGCCTCAATCAACTCGCTTCAAAAAGTACAAATAAGGCGTTGACCTCCGATGACGTGCTCGGAACCGTCAAGGTTCAATCACCCCAGATCGGGGATCCGAATGCGAAATTCTGGCGAGGTCTGATGAGCTCCCAGCAATTCGCCATGTATCTCGAATATAAAAACGGACGCGTGATCGCCGTGGCCCATGACGCCGCGTTAAATCCGAAAGAGCAAAGCGATCTGGAATTTTTTGGCGTGGCATTGGATTGGTTGAGCGACGGTAACAAACGAAAAATTGTGTTGGTTTCGAGCGGGCATTGCGAAGTGATTGGCTATGAGCCGGATACTTATACCCCGGGCCTTGCTCCGAAGATCAAGGAGCTCGGGTATGCTAACAGCGAATCAATTGCGGATCTCACGAAAATCAATCAGCGCACGGATGTCGCTATCCTCATCGTGGGTAATATGTGGGGAGAGAATTTGAGCGAAGATGAAATTCGTGCGGTCGAGGCATTCGTCACGAATGGAGGCGGCCTTCTTGTCGCCGGGTTAGGTTGGTCTTGGCTGACGTATCATGTCAGTGAAGGGTTTGATCCGTGTACCTGGGAGACCAATTCTGTGGGAAAACTCAGGGCCATGGGCAGTCTCGAGGACGGTTATCCCATGAATAGGCTGATGAAGCCTTTTGGGCTCTGGTGGTCGAACGAAGTAATTGAACGGTAGGCATTGGCCCTCGACGGCTAGCGGAAATCGGTGTTCGAGCCATCCTCGTTCACGGGTCGATAAGCTATTCCGGGTCAGGCTCATCCACTCGCGGCCGTTTTGCAGACCCGGCATTGAGAACCTTATGAGCCAGGAATCGCCGAGCGAGCAGGCGATCCTGCTCAACGAAGCGCGTCACGCCACGTCCCGCGAGCTTGCGTGACGTGGCGTGCCGTCATGCTCCAGATCGCCAGCATGGCGGTCATGCAAGACCGGCAAACTCGTCGTGTGTATCGGCAACTTTTCCACAAGACAGGCAACAACCGTCCTCCTCTAACCGACACGATCCGCCGGATCGGCCGATGGCTGTACGAACGACCACACCGCGTGCTCCTGCTCCAGGATGCCGCGCGCGTTCGCGAAGAATTTCTGTAGCGCCTCGTCGTCGCCCGTCGCGATCCCGGCCCTGACATTCGACAAGTCACGGTCGATCAGTCTTCGCAGCTTGCCCGCCGTGATCGCATAGACCGCCGCTTTTCGCTCGTCCTCCTCCATCAGCGTTCGCGCCGTGGCGTGCGCGAGAACGCCCGACGCAATGGTCGCGATGCCGAGCTGCCAGCGATTGGAAACTGGCAGCGCAAGCCAATCGACGAGCCGCTCGAGTGTTTCCGGCAACGGCACCTCGAGCCCCTTCGCCAAGGCCGCAAGCCCGATGGCGCCAGCGCAGGCGATCAACGCGTAGCCGATGAGCCGCAGGGGCGAGAGCTTGCTCGCTGACGCCCTGTGCTCCCGGATGCGCCTGTCAAAAAAACGCAGCTGATCATCGAGGTGCGCGCCGAGCAAGAGATCGAGCTTCTGCGCTGGCAAAGCCATGGGGTCGGTATTTGGTGGCGCCGCGCCGCGCAGAATGGCGGCGAACACCCTCCCGCGGAGCTGCTCGGCCTCGGCGCGATGTGACATCCATTCTTCGAGCGGCTTCAACCAAGTGATGAGCAGCACTGAACCGAACGTCACAGCCAGGGCGAGCGTCTGTAGAGCACCGATGATCGTGCGCGGGACGCCGGCGACCCACGCGTCCAATGGGAACAGCAAGAGCGCGCCGGCCAGAATGCCGAATGTCGTCGCGCGCAGGCCACGCCGCTCCCAGCTCCGATAGCGCGTCTGCTCGGCGAGCGCGCGCGCATCCGCTGCCTCGAAAGCCGCCAACTCCGTCTGGACCTTCGCGCCGCGCACGATGGCACGCAATGGTCCGTCCTCAGGCAAAGTCGCCAGGAACTCATCGATCTCATCGCGCTGATGTTTCGCAGGCTTTGCCACGCGAGCCGCCGTTCTGTTGCGAGGTTGTGCGCCCCATAGAGGCATTCTCTTGCTCGACGTCCATGGTTGGCGCGATCAATGAAAGCCATTCGTAGGCAACGATGCGCCTCGGCACCAGTGCAGGGCAGGCAGACCACTGCGATCAGCGCTGATGACCCGACGCGAATTCCCGGCGTTCACCTGCTCGAAACGGATTTCAGCCTAAGCTGTCAGCTTGCGAGGCCATGTCCGAGGCCCGGCAGCGAGAGCCAATGAGCGATTCACCCCTCAGCAAGCAGGCAGAGCTGCTCAACGAAGCGCGCAATGCCGCGTCCCGCAAGATGTCGGGCGAGGAGCGCAACGTCATGCTGCAGATTGGCGGGATGGCGGTCGCGATCTTCGTGGCGCTCTTCAGCGTGCTCGCCGTGGCGACGGCCGAGCCGCCGCTGCCCGAGTACCAGGTGACGCTCGCCTGCGACAAGGTGCCGAGGACGCGGACCGTGCTCGTCAACGCGTCGAGCCCCGAGGAAGCGCTCGCCGCCGTCAAGGCCGAGATGCCCGGCTGCGCGGTGGCGCCAAACAAGAATGCCCAGGCAGCGGCCTCCGATGGCGACAGCGCGGCGCCGTCCACCACCGAGTGACGGCGCCTACTAAGCAGACTTTCGTTGGAAGACCAACGAATGCTTGCTTAGATTCCTTTGTTTTCGCAGAGTTTTATCGCCAAACCGGGAAGACCACTTTGGCGAACTCTGCTTAGTGTTCTGACTCATTCATTTGGTACCCCAAATGAATGGCCAGCCCACTAGCCAACTCTTTGTTTGTGTTCTCTCTTTCCATTCATTGATCCAGCTTCGCCGGAATCGAATGAATGGGAGGGAACACTAGCGGTCGGCGAGCACCAGCTCCGCGCCCTTCTCGCCGACCATCATCGAGGGCGCATTCAGGTTGCCCGAGGGGATGCGCGGGAAGATCGAGGAATCGATCACCCTGAGCCCCTCGATTCCGTGAACCTTGAGCCGCGCATCCACTACCGAATTGCTCGGGTCGGGTCCCATGGCATTGCTGCCGCAGGGGTGGAACACCGAGTAGCTGGTCGCGCGCAGATCCTTGATCAGATCCGCATCGGTCTCGACCTCGGGACCGGGCTTGGTCTCCCGCTCGATGATCCTGGCGAGCGAGGGCGCGGCGGCGAGCTGTCGCAACAGACGGGCGCCGGCGAGCGCCTCCTCGATGTCGTCCTCGGTCGCGAGCAGGTTGAGGTCGATCGCAGGCGCCGCGAGCGGATCGGCCGATTTGATGCGGACGCTGCCCCGGCTCGACGGCCGGCAGGGCGAGCTGCTGAGCGAGAACTGCGGATCGGGCCGGATGATGGCGAGTTGGGTCGAGCCGGGCTTGGGCTTCTCGAAGGCGATCGGACAGAAATAGATCTGGATGTTGGGGCGCACCTGCCCGCGCCGGCCCGCCCGCAGGAAGCCACCCGCGTGGTTCATGCTGCGCCCGACCTGGCCCTTCCTGAAGAGCAGATAGAGCAGCCCTTCGCGCAGCTGGCCGAAGGTCGAGTGCAGGCGATTGTTGAGGGTGGGGACGCGCGAGCGATAGTAGTGATCGTAGCAGGAGTGGTCCTGCAGGTTTGCGCCGACCGCCGGCCGATCGGAGACGACGTCGATGCCGTGGCTCTTCAGCAGGGCTGCCGGGCCGATGCCCGACAGCTGCAACAGCTGCGGCGAGTTGATCGAGCCGCCCGACACAATGACCTCGCGCCGTACCTTCACCGTCACGTCGCGGCCGCTCTGGCGATAGACGACGCCGGTCGCGCACCGGCCCTCGAACAGGATCCGCAGCACCCGCGCGCCGGTCTCGACCCGCAGCTTGGCGCGATTGACGATCGGGCGCAGATAGGCTTGCGCGGAGGAGGCACGCACGCCATTGCGGATGGTCAAATGGAATGGACCGACACCTTCCTGCGAGACCCCGTTGAAGTCGGCATTGTAGGGGATCTGCAACTCGCCGGCCGCGTCGAAATAGTTGCGGCAGATCGGGTGGATGTCACGAACGGGATCGGTGATGCCGACCGGGCCGCCCGCGGCATGCAGCTCGCCATTGCCGAGCGGATGGTCCTCGAGGCGCTTGAAATAGGGCAGCACGTCGGCAAAGCTCCAGCCCGGATTGCCGAGCGCGGCCCAGTCGTCGTAATCTGCATGCTGGCCACGGATGAAGACCAAGGCGTTGATCGAGGACGAGCCGCCGAGCACCTTGCCGCGCGGCACGAAGTTGGTCCGGCCCTCGAGGCTCGCCATCGGCTCGGAGGTATAGGCCCAGTTGACGCGGGTGTCGTTGAAGAGCCGGGCATAGCCGAGCGGCACGTCGACCCAGAACCGGCGGTCGGAGGGACCGGCCTCCAGCAGCAGGACCTTGTCCTTGCCGCTCGCCGACAGCCGGTTGGCGAGGATGGCGCCTGCCGAGCCTGCGCCGATGACGACATAGTCCTGCTCGTTCATGACGCCTCCAGGCCGGTCCAAATGCCTTAGCCTCGCTAAGAGAACGCGTCTTGATAGCCAATCGGGGCCCGCCCGCCAATCGCCTAGGGCGTCACACCCAACCGTTGCACCTGGAGATCCGATGAAAGTCAAAGAGCTGAAGACGTTCGTCGTCGCCAATCCCCCGCCCTCGTTCGGCGGGCGCTACTTCATCTTCCTGAAGCTCGTGACCGACAACGGTATCGAGGGCGTGGGTGAGGTCTATTGCGACACGTTCGGGCCACACGTCATCGTGAAGATGATCGAGGACGTGTTCGAGCGCCATGTCGATGGCATCGACCCCTTCCACATCGAGGCGCTGTGGCGGCGCGTCTATGGGACGGGCTACACGCTGCGCCCGGACGTCTCGCTGATGGGCGTGCTGTCGGGCATCGAGATCGCGCTCTGGGACATCAAGGGCAAGGCCGTCGGCAAGCCGGTCTACGAGCTGCTCGGTGGCAAGGTGCACGAGCGGCTGCGCTCCTACACCTACATCTATCCGTCGGCGAAACAGGACGAGAGCATCTACTGGAACGCGGAAGCCTCCGCCAAGCGCGCCGCCGAATACGTGAAAATGGGCTTCACGGCCGTCAAGTTCGATCCGGCCGCTCCCTATTCGGCGTTCGATCCGCGCCAGCCTTCGCTCGAGAGCATGGCGCTGTGCGAGAAATTCGTGCGGCTCATTCGCGAGGCGGTCGGCACCAAGGCCGACCTGCTGTTCGGCACCCACGGCCAGTTCACGGCCTCGGGCGCGATCAGGCTCGCCAAGCGCCTCGAGCCCTATGATCCGCTCTGGTTCGAGGAGCCGACCCCGCCCGAGAAGCCCGAGGAGATGGCACTCGTTGCCCGCGCGACCTCGATCCCGATCGCGACCGGCGAGCGGCTGACGACGAAGTACGAGTTCTCCCGCGTGCTGGAATGCCGGGCCGCCTCGATCCTGCAGTTCGCGCTCGGCCGGGTCGGCGGCCTCCTGGAGGCCAAGAAGATCGCAGCCATGGCCGAGGTCCACTACTGCCAGATCGCGCCGCACCTCTATTGCGGACCGGTCGAGGGCGCCGCCAACGTCCAGCTCGCGGCATCCTTGCCCAACTTCCTCATTCTCGAGTCGATCGAGACCTGGGGCGGCTTCCATGCGGAGCTACTGAAGAAGCCGGTCAAATGGGAGGACGGCTACGTCATCCCCTCCAAGGAGCCGGGCCTGGGTATCGAGCTCGACGAGAAGGTGGCATTGAAGCACCCCTACAAGGGCAAGAAGCTGCACCTGGAAATGACTAACGAGGTCGTTGGGTAGGCCCCGCGGGCGAGCCGCCGCTCGCCCCTACGGCGATGAGCTCATGGTGTAGGGCGACCGGCGGGTCGCCCCCTTCTGGGAGGAGATTCGAGGAAATGCGCTACGGCTATATCGGATTGGGTGAGCTCGGCTCGAAGCTTGCGGCCAGTCTGCTCCGCGAAGGCTTCACGGTGACGGTCCATGACCTCAACCGCAAACTCGCCGAGCCACTGCTGGCGGCGGGCGCCAAGTGGGCGGCGAACCCGCGCGAGGTCGGCGAGGCGAGCGACGCCGTGATGACCTGCCTGCCCTCGCCGAAGGTGAGCGAGGCGGTGCTTTCGGGCCCCGACGGATTGCTCGCCGGCTTGAAGAAGGGCAGCACCTGGATCGAGAACTCGACGCTCGGGCGCGAGGAGATCGTGCGACTGGCCGCCGTTGCCGCCGGCAAGGGCATCAGAACTCTCGAGGCGCCGGTGACGGGTGGCGTGCATCTGGCGGCAGCGGGCCGGATCACGGTGCTGGTCGGGGGTGATGAGGCATTGCTCGAAACCCACCGGAAGGCGCTCGAAGCGATCGGCGGCAAGATCTTCCACATGGGCCCGATCGGCTCGGCCGCGGTCATCAAGGTCATCACCAACATGCTCGCTTTCATCCATCTCGTCGCCTGTGGCGAGGCGCTGATGCTGGCCAAGCGCGGCGGGCTCGACCTGGCGCAGGCTTTCCATGCGATCGAGGCGTCCTCGGGCTCCAGCTTCGTGCACGAGACCGAGGGCCGTCTCGTCCTCAACGGCAGCTACGACATCGGCTTCACGATGGACCTCGCGCTGAAGGACCTGGGCTTCGCCACCCGGTTCGGGCGCGAGTTCGGCGTACCGCTCGAGGTCGCCGGCCTCGTCGAGCAGATCTTCGTGCGCGGCAAGTCGCAGTACGGCGGGGGCGCGCAATCGACCCAGATCGTGAAGCTGCTCGAGGACGCGCTCGGCACCGATTTGCGCGCGCCCGGCTTTCCCGCGCGACTGGTCGCGGACATGTAGTCTGGGCTGAAGCGTTCGCGAAGCCCAGCACGGGGTGGCGCTGGGCTTCGCTGCGCTCAGCACCAGCCTACTGTTTGCCGATGGGTGATTGTAGCCCAGCATGGGGTGGCGCTGGGCTACGGTTGGCCGATGGGTGACTGTAGGCTGGGCTGAAGCGTTCGCGAAGCCCAGCATGGGTGGTGCTGGGCTTCGCTGGGCTCAGCACCAGCCTACTTTTCGCAGATCCAGCAGGGCGGGGGATTGGCACATGCGCGACGACATCGCGATCGAGCGTTCCTTGTGGTCGGCGATCGCGCCGCCGGCGCCGGTAACCGGGGCGCTCTCGGGCGACATCCGGGCCGAGGTCGCGATCATCGGCGGCGGCTACACGGGTTGCTGCGCCGCACTCGAGTTGGCGGGCCGGGGCAACGACGTGGTGCTGCTCGAAGGCCGTGAGATCGGCTGGGGCGGATCCGGGCGCAATGCCGGGCTCGTCAACGCCGGCCTCTGGCTCGACCCGGATGTCATCGTCCGGCATTTCGGCGATCGCTACGGGCCCCGGCTCGTCGAGGGGCTCGGCAATGCGCCGCGCCTCGTGCGCGCTCTGATCGAGCGCCACGCGATCGACTGCGATCCCGGGCGGATCGGCATCATGAAGGCCGCCCATTCGAGCGCCGGCCTCGCCGTCGTCGCCGAGACGGTCCGGCAATGGCGCGGGCTCGGCGCGCCCCTCGATCTGCTCGATGCGGGCGAGACCCGGACCCGGACCGGCTCGTCGCGGTTCCCGGGCGCGCTCATCGATCATCGCAGCTTCACGATCGAGCCGCTCGCCTATGCCCGCGGGCTCGGTGCGGCAGCGATCGCGGCCGGCGCGCGGCTGTTCACCGCCAGCCCAGCGCTAGGCCTCGAGCCGCTCGCCGATGCCGTCCGGGTGGTGACCGGCGCCGGCAGCGTCACCGCCGGCCGGGTGATCATCGCGACCGGCGCCTACGAGCAGTCCCTGCTTCCAGGCATGCAGCGCTCTTTCGTGCCGGTCGGCTACTTCATGTTCGCGACCGAGCCGCTCTCCCACAATCTGCGGCGCACGATCCTGCCGGATAAGGCCGCGGTCTACGACACCTCGCCCTCGCTGCTGGTCGTGCGCTATGACCGCGACTACCGGCTGATCGTCGGCAATGTCGGCTGGCTGCCGGCTGCGGGCGGCGGCCACAAATGGGCCCGCGCGGCGCTGCAAGGCACGTTCCCGGAGGTCGGGGACATCGCATTCACGCGCGGCTGGAGCGGAACCCTCGACTTCACCGACGATCACATGCCCTGGCTCGGCCAGCCGCTGGCGCGCGTGCATATGGTCGGCGGCTTCAATGGCCGCGGTATCGCGCCCGGGGCATTCTGGGGACGGGTGCTGGCGGACTGGGTGACGGGCCTGCCGGACGCGGACCTGCCGGTCCCGGTGCAGCCGATGCCGGCGATCTCGCACGGCTGGTTGAAGCAGCACTATTTTGCCAACGGCCCGCGTGCCTATCGCCTCGCCAGCCGTTTGCGGGCGATGCTCGGTTGAAGGGCCCCAGGCCGGCAGGACTTGCTCAGTCCGTCAAGCGCTGGAAGTGACGGGCGACCAGGGCGGCCTTGCGGAGCGCAAGCGCCATCTCGGCGAGAACGGCTCGAGGGCTGCGATCGAGGAGCGCATCCGTCACCGTCCGCGCGCTCGAGCAGAGCCGCAGCGCGCCGGTCACGATCCCGGAAGTGTGGCCCATTTTCACGGGCTGCCCGAGATGAACGATGGCGCGCGCCGCCTCGGCATCGTCGCTGCCGAGCGCCGCCGATAGATCCTGCATCAGAAGCTTGTGGGCACGCTTGGCGTCCTCGAGCGTAAAGGGCTGCCCCACCGCGTCGAGCAGCAGGAACGGCAACACGGTCGGGAGACCCGACAGCTCGTCGCAGGTGGAAAGCGCCGAACGGTCGAAGGGTGGCGCCATAACGGCCCGCAACTCGGTGTGCCGGGCGATCCCGGCAGCACCCATGCGCGCGAAGTGAGCCAGCAGCAGCGCCGCATCCTCGCGCCGCACACGGGCGAATGCATCCGCTTCGGCGAGCGCGGCGCGCCAGCGGCAGAGCAGGCCGGTATTGAAACCGGGCGCGAGCGCGCTCGCGTGCTGGCCGAGTCGCGCTGGCCATTCGGCCCGTCCCGAGTAGGCCGCCAGAGCGCCAGGAGCCGGCTCGGCGTCGGCGAGCGGCAAGGCGATTGCAGCGGGGATCAGCAGCGCGCCGCAAAAGGGCGGGCCGCAGAAAAACTTCGAGCCGGTCACCTGCAGCAGGTAGCCCCGCTCCAGATAGGCCCGCATCGATGGCGCCCCCAGTCGCATCTGGCAGGCATCGACCACGATTGTCACGCCATCGCCGAGCGCGCGGGCAATCGCCTGCACGAGTGGCAGCGAGGGTGCGCCCAGTCCCGTCTTGGCCGCATCGAGCACGTGCAAATGGACATGGCGACCATCGGCGGCGGCCCGAGCGGCGAGGCGAGCGACCTCGTCGTCGATCCCGGCGACCGGCCGGGGATTGCCCGCCGCGTCCCGCAACGCGACGACAGCCGTGACGACGCGGCCGCCGGCGAACTCGTCGATGCTCGCCCCCGCCACGACCTCGGCGCCGTAAGCCGTTCGCCCGGAGAAATGCTGGCCCATAGCCGCCTGCGGTACGCCGCTGCCGGTCTCGCTGGGGTCGATCAGGATCGAGGTGACTGGGCGGCTGGTGCGCGAAAGCACGATCGAGAGCGCGAGCAGCTCGGCATCGGTGCCCGACGCCGTGAGCACCGCCTCGCAGCCGGGAAGCGCGCTGGCGCCAGCCAGCTCCAGCACGCGTGCGCGCACGCCCTCGATCTGGCCCGCGAGGAACGTTTCGATCGATCCCTCGAGCGCCGCCGCCGCAAGCTCTCGGCGCAATTGCTCGAGCGTCTCGAGTTGGCGCATGCTGACGGGCGAGGCCGTCGAGGAGGCAAACGAGATTTCGTCCGGCGCGGGACGCGGGCTCGAACCATAGCCATTGCGGCCGGTCTCAGCAAATGGTGCGATCCGCTGGTCGCCGCCCAAGGTGATCAGCAGCTCGGCCGGCAATATGACGGCTGCCGACCGCGCGAGCAGATTGGCAGCGTCGGCTCGGGCAGCCAGATCCGAGGCGACCGAGAGAGCCTCGCCCTCGTCGAGACCTCCCAGCTGCAGCAACCGGGCGATGTCGACGGCGCCGTGGCCGAACAAGGCCGTGACGTGGGCCAGCCGCCCGTCGGCCGCGAGTTGGCGGTAGGCGGCAAGCAGGTCCGCCGGCAGGGCGCGCTCGGCCTGGATCTGCTCGGCGCGTGGCAAGGCGCCCAGGTGGAGCCCGGCAACCCGGGCGGCAAGGAGAGCGGTGGCGATCCTGTCGGCATGGCCAGGGGGTTGTGGCGCTAGCGGCGCCAGCAGCGCGATTTCGGCCGCGTGCCGGACCAGCACGCGTGCCGCAACCGGATCGGCGAGCGCGCTTGGCGACAGCCCGACGTTGCAGCCATGACCGAGCGCGAATGGCAGCGCGAGCGAGGCATCGACCGTGAAGCTCAACTCGCGCAGGAGCGGCTGCAACTCGGCACGGCAGAGCGCGTCGTCGAGCACCGCGAGCTGGCCGAGCCCGATCGCGGGCGAGGGCCCGGCGTCGTGCCAATGGGCCGGCTCGAGTGCATCGACGCCCGCTTCGGGCGCCGGCAACGACACCCGTTTTCTCAGTTCGGCGCTCATGGGCGCAACTCCTTGGCGAGCGCAAGAACGGCATCGACCAGCAAGTCGATATCGGCGGGTTGCGTACGGTGGTTGGTGATGTTGACGCGGATGGCGAGACGGCCGGCGATCCGTGTGGTCGAGGGGGCCGCGATGCCGCGCAACTGCAGCTCGGTCACGATGTGGGCGTTCAGCCGATCGAGGGGCGCGGGATCGAGGCCCGGCGCAAGCGCGCGAAAGCAAACGATATTGAGTGCGACCGGAGCGAGCAGCTCGAGGCCGCTTTCGGGCTCGATCCGCGTTGCGAGCTGGCGGGCGAGCGCGCAATTGTCGGCGATCTTCTGGCCGAGCCGATCGAGTCCATGCTCGGTCAGCGTCCACCAGACTTTCAGCGCCCGGAAGCCGCGTGACAGCTCCGGCCCCAGGTCGCAGAACCAGGGCTCGCCGCCTGCCAGCGCTTCCCCGCCCGAGAGATAGACCGGTCGCGATGCGAAGGTGTCGAACAGGGCCTGCCGGTCGCGCACCAGCACGCAGCCGGCGTCATAGGGCACGTGCAGCCATTTGTGGAAATCGAATGCGATCGAGTCTGCCTGCTCGATGCCGGAGACGTTGGCCGCCAGCTCGGGCGCCAGGATCTGCAACCCACCGAAGGCGCCGTCGACGTGCAGCCACAGCCCTTCGCGCGAGCTGATGGAGGCGATCTCACCGATCGGGTCGGTTGCGCCGGTGTTGACGGTGCCTGCGGTCGCGATCACGGCGAAGGGAGCGCGGCCTGCGGTCCGGTCGGCGGTGATCATGGCTGCGAGCGCGTCCGGCCGCATGCGAAATCCGGTATCGACCGGTACCAGCCGCAGGGCGTCACGGCCGAGCCCGAGCAATTCGAGCGCCTTGGCGGCCGAGCCGTGCGCCTCGCTCGACGCATAGGCGACGAGTGGCCGTGGCGCGGCGGCAATGCCGAGCTTGCGCACGTCGGCGCCAGCAAGCCGGTTGCGCGCGGCGGCGAGCGCAACCACCGTTGCCATCGACGTGCCCGACACCAGCAGCCCGCCCGCGGCTTCCGGCAATCCGAACAGATCGCGGAACCAGCCGATCACCGTGCGCTCCACATGCACGGCGCCATGCTCGCGTCCGCCCACATTGGCGTTCAGCTGGGCGGCGAGCATCTCGGCAAGCATGCCACCGGCGGTTCCAGAGCCGTGGACCCAGCCGAAGAAGCGGGGATGGGTGTTGCCGGTCGGGTAGGGTGCGATCAGGCGTTCGGCCGCGCGTGCCGTGCCCTCGGTGCCCAGACCCAGGCGCGGAATCGGGCTCGCGAGCTCGGCGGCGACTGATTCGGGTACCGGACGCCACACCGGACCGTCGGCGACGCCTTGCAGGCGATCGAGGCAATTGTCCAGCAGGCGATGCGCAATCTGGCGGAACTGGGGCCAATCAGCGGGGTCGAGCGAAGGCGCATCCGCATTTCCCTTGCTGCTGTGCATGGCGAGCCTCTCCCGAAGGAGGGCAGTTTCAGGCAGATTGCGTTAACGAAGTGGAAAGGGCGCGAAGGGTTGACGCCGGTCAAGGCACGATCGCGGCCCCGATGCGAGTTTGCACCTATGGAAACGCCATCGATCGCAGGTGACGCGGCAACGCTGGCGAATGGCCAGCTTCGTCGCACACTGACCCTTCCCCTCGTCGTGCTCTATGGGCTCGGCGTCA
Organism: Hyphomicrobiaceae bacterium; assembly: GCA_031403055.1. Taxonomy (GTDB): domain Bacteria; phylum Pseudomonadota; class Alphaproteobacteria; order Rhizobiales; family Hyphomicrobiaceae; genus JANNSW01. Next base: position 19,217 of record JANNSW010000648.1, read on the forward strand.
CCATTGGCGCCGGCGTCTATGTGCTGATCGGCGAGGTCGCTGGCCGGGCCGGGAGCGCCGCGCCGTGGAGCTTCGTGATCGCCGCTCTGGTGATGGCGCCGACGGCGCTCGCCTTTGCCGAGCTTGCGCAACGCATGCCGGTCGCGGCCGGGGAAGCCGCCTATGTGCGGGCCGGGTTCGGCTCGGACTGGCTGTCGCTGCTGACGGGAGGCCTCGTGGTCGGGATCGCAGCGGTGTCGGCGGCCGCCATCAGCCTCGGTGCGGTCGGATACATCCGGGTGTTCCTGCCGCTGCCCCACATTGTGCTGGTGCCGATCGTCGTGTTGCTGATGGGGGTGATCGCGGCATGGGGGATCAAGGAATCGGTGATGCTGGCCGCTGCCATGACGCTGATCGAGATCGGCGGACTGCTGGTCATCGTCGGTGCTGGCGCATGGGGTGGTTGGGCGCTGCCGGCAGGTCCCGCCGCCGCGGTCGGAGTTGTCGCAGCCTTTCCTGATTTCTCCAATCTGATGGCGGCGTCCCTGCTCGGTTTCTTCGCTTTCGTTGGCTTCGAGAGCATCGTCAACGTGGCGGAGGAGGTGAAGGAGCCGATGCGCACGCTGCCGCGCGCGATCTTCCTCACGCTGGTGATCGCGACCTTGCTCTATTGCGCGGTTGCGACGGTTGCGGTGAGGGTGGTAGCGCCACTCGAGCTCGCCCAGTCGGAGGCTCCGCTCGCCCTCGTTTTCCAGCGCGTGACCGGGGCTTCGCCTCTCATTTTGAGTGCGATCGCCATCATCGCCACGCTGAACGGCATCGTGGTGCAGATGATCATGGCCTCGCGCGTGATCTATGGCCTGGCGAGCCAGGGCAGTTTGCCGGCAAAGCTCGCCTCGGTCAGCGCGGTGACCGGGACGCCACTGCTCGCGACGGCGCTCACGATCATGGCCGTCCTCGTGCTTGCGGTCGCATTCCCGCTGGAGGGGCTCGCGGAATGGACGTCGCGCTTGACGCTCGTGGTGTTCCTGATGGTGAACGCGGCTCTCGTCCGGCTGAAATTGCAGGCCAAGCCCACGCCGCCCGGCGGAATGGCCATTCCCATTGCTGTCCCGATTGCGGGTGTGCTGGTGTGCGCGGCCTTCCTGGCTGCGAGTCTGGCGGGCTAACGGCCTGCCGCCACCGCTTCGGCACTGCGTCCAACGACACGCGTGTAGGTGGCGGGATCGGTCGCGCCCTCGCTGCCGATGGCGACAATCCTCGAGCGCGCGTCGAGACCGAGCGCGGTTCGCACGCGCTGGTCGAGGGCGGCCGCGACGAGCCCGGCGACCGCCGCGCAGCCGGACTCGCCCGAGACCAGTCCCCGATCGCCGTCGACGCCCGCGGCCAGCAGCCGCATGGCCTCGGGCGCGGCCTCGTCGGGCAGCGTCAGGATGTCGTCGGCGGCGTAGCGCAGGATCGGCCAGGCGAGCGGGGCGATCTCGCCGGCAGCGAGGCAGGCCATGAAGGTGTCGACCTCGTGCGGCACCGGTGTCGGGCGGCCGGCCTCGATCGAGCGGTAGATGCAGTCGGCCTTGGTCGGCTCGACCACGACGATGCGTGGCCGGTTGGCGCCGAGCGTCTCCCACAGATGGCCGGCAACCGCCGCCGCGAGCCCGCCGACCCCGCCCTGCACGAACACGTGGCTCGGCTTCCCGGCCTGCAGCTGCTCCAGCATCTCCTCCACCATGACGGTGTAGCCCTGCATGACGAGGGTCGGCACCTCGGCGCCGCCACCGCCCGAGTTGGTGTCGGCCACCAGATGCCAGCCGTTCTTCTCGGCATCGCTCGCGCAATCCCGGACCGAGTCGTCGTAGCTGCCCTTGACGCGTACGATCTGGGCGCCGTACTTCGCGATGCCCTGCTCGCGGTCGAGGCTGACATGGGCGTGCAGATAGATCTTGCACTGGCAGCCGAACATCTGCGCGCCCCAGGCGACTGAGCGGCCGTGATTGCCGTCGGTGGCGGCGGCGACGGTCAAGCCCTCGATCTTGTCGCGATGCTGGCCGGCGATCAGGTCGGCGGCGGTCGCTCTGACGTGGTGATGGGCCCTCAGTTGCTGCTGGAGGACGCGCAGCACGGCATAGGCCCCGCCCAGCGCCTTGAAGCTCATCAGCCCGAAGCGCTGGCTCTCGTCCTTGTAGTCGAGCGAGGCGATGCCCAGGCGCCTGGCGAGGCCCGGCAGGGCAACGAGCGGCGTTGGCGCGTAGCCCGGCCAGGAGCCGATCTCGGCCATGGCCCCGGCGAAGGCCTGCCGGCTCAGGATGGCCTGCTCGGCGGCGCCATAGCTGCGCTCGAAGGTCGCCTGCTTGTTGTGGAGATGACGGGGCTCGAAAGACGCGAGGTCCATGGTGGATGATTCCTAGGTTGTCCGGCTGGCGTTGTCATTGCGCGCGAAGAAGGCGAGGGCATCGCGCTCGGCGACGCGAGCGGCGATGACGAACGCGATGCCGGCCAGCAGGAAGGTCGGCAGGAACCAGGGCTGCCACAATCCCCAACTGAAGCCGGCCATGGTCATGGCGACGGCAAAGGTCGCGGCTGCCGTGGGCCGCACCCGATCGGGCATGCGCGACCAGCGCGACAGCACGATGAGCCCGCTCGCGAGCATTCCCAGCGCGCCGAGCAGGCCGAGCTCGAACCAGGTCTGCAGATAGACATTGTGGGCGTGCCGACCCGTGCGCCGGCCAGGGGCCGCGCCGCCGCTCTGCGTGGCTTGCACCTTCATCTCGTCATCGATGATGCGGGTCGAGGCGGCGCCCACGCCGATCCAGGGCGACCTCAAGGTTTCTGCCGCGGTCACCCCCCAATAGGCGATCCGAGCCCGGCCGGTGCTCTGAATCCAACTCGCCTCCTGGAGGTTTGCGTTGGATGCGGCAAGCGCCAGCGGCACGATTGCAGCGACCGCGACAATCCAGGCGATCCTGAGCCCCTGCCAGGTCCGGGCCGGTGCAAGCCGGTGCAGCAGGAGGACGAGGACGCCCGCAATGAGAGCGAGCTTGGATGTCTCGTGCGCCGACAGGGCGACGACGACAGCGACCCCGATCGGGAAGGCGAGCAGCATCGAGCGCCGCATCCGCTCGCCCGGCCACAGGCCGGCAACGAGCCAGGCTGGAAAAGCGAGCAGGCAGAGGGCCGCCACATTGCGGTTGAGCGTGTTGAGATGGATCCCTGTCACCAGGCCATGCTTGATCCGGACATTCTTGATGCCATCCGGGCGGGTGGCCTCGATGGTGTTGAAGAGGAAGCGCTTCAAAGCCTGGCCGGTCGCCATCTCGATCGCCAGATAGGCGAGGCCGATCGAGAAGCCGATCAGCAGCGCAAGGCCGAGCCGCGCGAGCCGCTCGCCCTCAGCCCGCATGATCCAGGCGATGACGATCGTTGCCCAGACGATCGCGAGCGCGAACAGGGCCGCTAGCTTCAACGCTTCGGCGCTGTCGGCCGCCCAGAGCGCGCTCGCCGCCGCATAGACCGAGAAGATGCCGGCGGTTGCGACCAGCGGATCGCTCCAATCGAGCAAACGCTCGCCAGGGCGCCCGCGCAGCATCAACCCTGTTGCCATCAACCCGAGAATGCCCAGGTAGAATGGCGAGGGCCGCGGCGCGAGCATCAGTGCGGCGAACGCCGCGACCACCACGCCGCCGGCGATCCGGGCGAACAGGCGCGGCTCGAGCCGGAGCCCCGCCATCCGCCCGCCCGCGGTCGCGCCCTCTCGCGTCCCCTCTGGCAAGGCCATCCTCCGATCCGTGTCAGACAGTGGCGACGAGCTTGGCGATGGCGTTGCCGACCTCGACGCTCGAAGCCTTGCCGCCCATGTCGCGTGTGCGCAGGTCATGGTCGCGCAAGTGCGCTTCGATCGCGCCGATGATCGCTCGGCCGGCTTCCTTCTCGCCCAAGTGCTCCAGCATCATGGCGCCTGACCAGATCTGCCCGATCGGGTTGGCGATGCCTTTGCCGGCGATATCGGGCGCCGAGCCGTGGACCGGCTCGAACATGGAGGGGAAGTCGCGCTCGGGATTGAGGTTGGCGGACGGCGCGATGGCGATGGTGCCGGTCGTCGCCGGGCCGAGATCCGACAGGATGTCGCCGAACAGGTTCGACGCCACGATCACCGAGAACTGGTCGGGTTTGAGCACCAGGTTCGCGCACAGGATGTCGATATGATACTGGCTCGGGAACACCTCCGGGTACTCCCCGGCATGGACGCGGAAGCGCTCGTCCCAGAACGGCATGGTGTGGATGATGCCGTTCGACTTGGTGGCTGACGCGAGCCTGCGGTGCCGCCGCGTCAGCGCGAGGTCATAGGCGTATCGGATCACCCGGTCGACCCCCTTGCGGGTGAACACCGACTGCTGCACCGCCATCTCCTGGTCGCTGCCCTGGTAGAGCCGGCCGCCGATCTCGGAGTACTCGCCCTCGTTGTTCTCACGCACGATATAGTAGTCGATGTCGCCGGGCTTGCGGCCGGCGAGCGGACAGGCGACGCCTTCGAACAGGCGCACCGGGCGCAGATTGATGTACTGCCGGAAGGTGCGCCGGATCGGGATCAGCAGTCCCCAGAGCGAGGTGTGGTCGGGCACCCCGGGCCAGCCGACGGCGCCGAGGAAGATCGCATCGTCACTGCCGATTTTCTTCAGGCCATCCTCGGGCATCATGCGGCCGGTCTGCTTGAACGTCTCGCAGCTCCAGTCGAGCTCGCGGTAGGTGAGCGAGAAGCCGAAGCGCGCCGCGGCGGCATCGAGCACCTTGATGCCCTCGGGCACGACCTCCTTGCCGATGCCGTCGCCTGGAATGACTGCGATTCTGTAGCTGGTCATGCGCCCTGCCCGAGAAAGTGGGCGACCGCCAGTCGCCCCTGCGTCCGATTGACTGTTAGGTAGCCGCCGAGCCTACACTGTCAGATGGCTGCCGTCACAATAGGGAGCGTCGTCGGTCTGCTTGCATCCGCACAGGTTGAAGGTCCCCGAGCTTGGTGCCGCGAAGGCCTTGGGCTCGAGATCGGTGCCCTTGTGGGAGCCGTCGCAGAAGGGCTGGCGGCGTGACCTTCCACAGGCGCACCAGTAGTAGGTCTTGCCGGCCTCGAGGGTCACCTGGTAGGGGCTCATCTGGGCGGGGACGGGGGTGGCGGCCATGTCGTCTGCCTTTCCTCGGCGGCCGCGACGCGGCCCCTCAACGCCGATCAGTTAGCCGATCGGGGCCGGGGTTACAACGCGGCAACCGCGCCGGCCGGTCCGGCGGCAACGCGGGAGTTCACCCATAGTTGTTCAAACTGGTGTAGGCCGTTGGTTTGACGTCCACCCGTATGCCCCCTAGGCTTCGACCGGTGGGCGGTCGATGCTGAGCGGAGGCACCAAGCCATGCCGGGTTTGATCTTTGCGGGCCTGTGCCTCGCGGCGATTGCGGCGCTCGCCCTGTGGCGGGCGAGGCTCTGGATGTGGGCTGCGGTCCTCCTGGCGCTCGCCTTCGCCGGGGCGCTCGGCTACCAGCCCGGCGGCAGCGTAGGCTGGTGGGCGTTGCCGGCTGGACTGCTCGGCCTGCTGTTGGGCGCGGCTGGCATCACCGCGCTACGCCGGCGGTTCGTGACGGGCCCGGCAGTCGCGCTGCTGCAAGGCGTGCTGCCGACGGTGTCGGATACCGAGACCCAGGCGCTGGAGGCCGGCACCGTCGGGTTCGATGCGGAGCTGTTCTCTGGCACACCCGACTGGAGCATGTTGCGCGCGGTACCCGGCATCGTGCTCTCGGCCGAGGAGCGTGCCTTCCTCGACGGGCCGACCGAGCAGCTCTGCCGGATGATCGACGATTGGCAGATCCGGCACAACGATAAGGAGATCCCGGAGCCGATCTGGCGGTTCGTCTCCGAGCACGGCTACCTCGGCATGCTGATCTCCAAGGCCCATGGCGGGCTGGGCTTCTCGGCGCAGGCCCAGTCGCTCATTCTCGGCAAGATCTCCTCGCGCAGCCCCGACGTCTCGACGATCGTGATGGTGCCGAACTCGTTGGGGCCGGGCGAGCTGATCGAGAAGTACGGCACGCCCGGACAGAAGGAGCACTACCTGCCGCGGCTCGCCAAAGGGCTGGAGATCCCTTGTTTCGGCCTGACCGGCCCGACCTCGGGGTCGGACGCAGCGACCATGCGCGACATCGGCGTCGTCGCCATGGGCACGCACGAGGGCAAGGAGGTGCTCGGCATCCGCCTCGCCTGGGAAAAACGCTACATCACGCTCGGCCCCAAGGCGACGCTGCTGGGCCTCGCCTTCCGCCTGTTCGATCCCGACGGCCTGCTCGGCAAGGGTGAGGACGTCGGCATCACGCTCGCGCTCATCCCGTGCAATCATCCCGGCGTCAGGATCGGCCGGCGTCATCTGCCTTCGGGCTCCGCCTTCCCCAATGGCCCCAACTGGGGCGAGGACGTGTTCGTGCCGATCGAGTGGGTGATCGGTGGCAAGGAGATGGCGGGCCAGGGCTGGCGCATGCTGATGGAATGCCTGTCGGCCGGACGCTCGATCTCGCTGCCGTCGTCGTCGGCAGCCGGCGCAAAGATGATGCTGCGCGTAAGCTCGGCCTATGCGCGCATCCGCCGCCAGTTCGGGCTGCCGGTCGGGCGCATGGAGGGGATCGAGGAGCCGCTCGCGCGTCTCGTCGAGCATGCCTATGTGACGGAAGCGGCTCGCGCCGTCACCTCGGCCATGGTTGCGCGCGGCGAGAAGCCCTCCGTGATCTCGGCGCTGCTCAAGTACCAGTCGACCGAGCGGATGCGCGACTGCGTGAACGCGGCGATGGACATCCATGGCGGGCGTGGCATCTGCGACGGGCCGGCCAACTACCTGCAGGCGGCCTACCAGATGGTGCCGGTCGCGATCACGGTCGAGGGCGCCAACATCCTGACGCGCTCGCTCATCACCTTCGCGCAAGGGGCGCTGCGCTCACACCCCTATCTCTACAAGGAGATCCAGGCGCTGCAGCAGAGCGACGCCGAGAAGCGGCTCGACGCTTTCGATACCGCCTTCGTCGGCCATGTCGGCTACAGTGTCGCCAACGCGGTGGGCGCGCTGTTCCATAATCTGACCGGTGGCATGTTCGTGGCGACGCCGCGAGCGGCAGCGCCGGTCACCTACTGGTATCAGCAACTCGGTCGCGCCAGCCGCTCCTTCGCCCTCGTTGCCGATCTGACGGTGGCAATCCTCGGCGGCGGGTTGAAGACCAAGCAGAAGCTGACCGGCCGCATGGCGGACGCGCTCTCCGAGCTCTATCTGCTCTCCTGCGTGCTGAAGCGCTTCGAGGACGACGGCCGCAAGCCCGACGACAAGGAGATCGTCGCCTTCGTCATGAAGAACGGCCTCCACCGCTTCGAGACGGCGATCGCCGGGACGATCGACAACTTCCCCAATCTGCCCGCGCGTCTCTTCATGCGCTGGATGGTGCTGCCGCTGGGCCGCGCCTTCCGGCCGGCACCGGACCGCGAGGGCAAGCGCGTCGTAGCCTTGGTGCTCGAGCCCGGTGATGTGCGCGACCGGCTGACCCGCGAGATTTTCGTCTCGCACGATCCCAACGACGCGACGGGGCTGCTGGAGTATACGATGCCCAAGGTGATCGCGGCCGAGGATGCGCTCAGGAAGATCGAGCGGGCGGTGCGGAAGGATATCGTCCGGCGCTACCACGGCCGCGACTGGATCGGGGAAGCGCAAGCCAAGGGCGTCATCACCCCGGATGAGGCCGAGCTGGTGCGCGAGGTCGAGGAATTGACCAACCGCGTCATCGCAGTCGATCATTTCGACCCCGAGGAGGTCCGCCCGCACTATCGCAAGCTCTCCAACGCCACCAGCGCCGCTCGCGCCGCCGCGGCCGAGTAGGGAGAGACCTGATGCCCAGTCACATTGAGCGACCTGCCGGTCGCCCCTACAGCACAACGTCAGAGGCGTAGGGGCGACCGGCAGGTCGCCCACGATCGATCACGTCGCGCCATGAGACCATCGAGAAGGTGCACGTCGCCATGACCGCAGACATCAATGCGCTTTCCGACTGGCGCTTCGAGATCGACTTCGAGGGACTGGCCTGGGCGACGTTCGACCGCAAGGACGAGACCACCAACACGCTGTCGCGCCGCGCGATGGAGGAGCTGTGGGCGATCGTCGAGCGCGTGCAACAGGGGGCCGAGACCAAGGAGGCACGCGGCCTCGTCATCATCTCCGCCAAGGAGAAGAGCTTCATCGCCGGCGCCGACATCCGCGAGTTCGAGAGCCTCGACACGGTGGCGCGCGTGACCGAAGCCGTCGAGCAGGCGACCGCGATCCTCGACTGCATCGAGAAGCTGCCGATCCCGGTGGTCGCGGCCATCCACGGCTATTGCCTGGGCGGCGGGCTCGAGCTCGCCATGGCCTGCCACTACCGGATCGCGACCCGCGACGAGGGAACCCGCATCGGGCTGCCCGAGATCAAGCTCGGCATCTTCCCGGGCTTCAACGGCACGATGCGCTCGATCCGCCTCGCTGGCCCCGTGCAGGCGATGCAGATGATGCTGACCGGCGCGATGCTGCGGCCGAGCGTCGCGCGCGCGATCGGGCTCGTCGACGAGCTCGTCCCTGCGCGCCCGAACCTGCGCTGGGCGGCGCGCAAGGCGGCACTGCAGGGTCGGCGCTCGCGTTCGCCCTCGTTTGGCAAACGGCTGCAGACCCTGTGGCCGGTCCGAGGCTTCCTCGCTCGCAAGATGCGCGACAAGGCGGGTGAGAAGGCGCGACCCGAGCACTATCCCGCGCCGTTTGCACTGATCGAGCTGTTCGAGCGCCATGGCGGCAGCGAGATGCGCATGAAGACGGAGGAGACCAGAGCGTTCGCGCCGCTGATGGTGAGCGAGACCGCCAGGAACCTGCGCCGCGTATTCCGGCTCTCGGAAGCCATGAAGGACCTCGCCCCCAAGGGCCTCTTCAAGCCCAGTCGCGTGCACGTGATCGGCGCCGGCACCATGGGTGCCGATATTGCCGCGCATTGCGTGATGTCGGGCCTGGAGGTGAGCCTGCAGGACCTCTCGGAGGACGCCCTGAAGCGAGCCGAAACCCAGGCCCGGGGTCATTTTTCGAAGCGCTACAAGACGAGGGCTGAGCAGGAGGCCGCCTCGGCGCGGCTGATCCTCGATCCCAAGGGCGAGGGCGTCGCGCGCGCCGACGTGATCATCGAGGCGATCGTCGAGCGGCTCGAGGTCAAGCGTGCCCTCTTCAAGTCGCTGGAGGAGCGCGCCAAGCCGACGGCCGTGCTCGCGACCAACACCTCCTCGATCCCGATCGAGGACATCGCCAAGCCGATGCGCGATCCCGGCCGCCTGATCGGGCTGCATTTCTTCAATCCGGTCCCGCAATTGCCGCTGGTCGAGGTGGTGAAGGGGCCCGATACCCGCGAGAGCGAGGTCGAGAAGGGCTGCGCCGTCGTGACCGCCATCGGCAAGTTCCCGCTGGTGACGAAGAGCGTGCCGGGCTTCCTCGTCAACCGCGTGCTCGCCCCCTACATGATGGGCGCGATGCAGCGGCTGGATGCAGCGGCTGGAAGCAGGCGTCCAGCGCGAGACGCTCGATGAGGCCGCCAAAGTGTTCGGCATGCCGGTCGGGCCGATCGAGCTCGCCGATCAGGTCGGCCTCGACATCTGCAAGCACGTGGCCGAGATCCTGGGGCTGGCGACCGGCGACGTCGAGGGCTCGCGTCTCGCCAAGCTCGTTGCCTCCGGCAAGCTCGGCAAGAAGTCGGGTGAGGGCTTCTACGTCTGGAAGGACGGCCGCCCCGAGCGCCAGGCGCCCAAGGAGCCATGGAAGGCCGAGGAGCTGCAGGCACTCGGCGAGGAGCTGGTGAAGCCGCTCATCGACGAATGCGAGAAATGCGTCGCCGAGCGCGTGGTCGCGGGCGCCGACATGGTCGATGCGGGCGTGATCTTCGGCACCGGCTTTGCGCCGTTCCGCGGTGGGCCGCTGCACTATCGCGAGACGAAGCGCGCGAGCGCATGAACAGCGGGGAGGGACGAATGAACGGTGGCGCCATGCGGCGGGTGGCGGTGATCGGCGGCGTCCGGATTCCGTTCTGCCGCTCGAACACGCTTTATGCGGACCTCTCCAATCTCGATATGCTGACGTCGGCGCTCTCCGGCCTGGTCGAGCGCTATCGGCTGGAGGGCGCCCTCATCGGCGAGGTGACGGGCGGAGCGGTGGTCACCCACTCCAAGGACTGGAACCTGGCGCGCGAAGCCGTGATTGGCACCCGGCTCGACCCGCGCACGCCCGGTATCACCATGAGCCAGGCCTGCGGCACCAGCCTGCAGGCGGCGATGGGGATCGCCGCCAAGATCGCGACCGGCCAGATCGAAAGCGGCATCGCCTGCGGCTCGGATACGACCAGCGATCCCCCGATCGTGTTCGGCCGCCGGTTCGCTCAGCGTCTCGTCGCCATCCAGAAGGCAAAGGGCTGGGGCCAGCGGCTGGGGGCCCTCAAAGGGTTCAGCCTGTCCGAGCTGGCGCCCGTTCCGCCCAGCACCTCCGAGCCGCGCACCGGCCTTTCCATGGGCAGCCATTGCGAGCTGATGGCGCAGCAGTTCCAGATCCCGCGCGGCGAGCAGGATGCGCTCGCGGTCGAGAGCCACCGGAAGGCGGCGGCGGCCTATGCCGAAGGCTTCATGGACGACCTGATCGTGCCGTGCGCGGGCGTCTACCGGGACAACAATCTGCGCGCCGACATCGATCCTGAGAAGCTGAAGACACTGAAGACCGCCTTCGAGAAGGGCGAGCGCGGGACGCTGACGGCCGCCAACTCGACGCCGTTGACGGACGGTGCCTCGGCCGTGCTGCTCGCGTCCGAGAGCTGGGCGAAGGCGCGCGGCCTGAAGCCGCTCGCCTACCTGACGCAAGCGGAGACGGCGGCGATCGACTTCGTCGCGGGGGAAGGGCTGTTGATGGCGCCGACGATCGCAGTCTCGCGCCTGCTCGACCGCGCCGGCCTGAAGCTGCAGGACTTCGATTTCTACGAGATCCACGAGGCCTTTGCCGCGCAGGTGCTGGCGACCTTGAAGGCCTGGGAGGATCCCGCCTATTGCAAACGCGTGCTCGGAAAGGACACGCCGCTGGGCGCGATCGACCGGACGCGCATGAACGTGAAAGGCTCCTCGCTCGCCGTCGGCCACCCCTTCGCCGCGACCGGGGGCCGCGTGCTCGGCGTGCTGGCAAAGCTGCTCGGGCAGAAGGGTTC